>JBOHTE010000001.1:0-1273 GCA_050733555.1 Gemmatimonadaceae bacterium
GGGGAATCCCCGCGGCACTCCCGGCAATGGGAATGTCCACGTACGTGGCATTTGGCGCTGACCGAACGATCCGCTCCGTCGCTTTCGTGAAATCGGAATCCGCCGCGGTAAAAATATTGGGGACGAAGTGCTGCGGATTGCGGTCGATGAGTGGAAACCAGCTGCTCTGCACCTCGACCATGATGCGGTGTCCCTTCAGGAACTTGTAGTCCTGTGTGTGCAGGTCCACGATGTACTCGTCGACGTGGTTCGGCACGATCGGCTGGGGATGTTCGAAGCCGTTGCGGAAGCGGCCGCGGAACACGTCGTTCGCCACCATGAGCTGATAGCCGGCGTGCTTCGGGTCGCTCGCGTCCTGCTCCGGATAGACGTCGATGAGCTTGACGATCCAGTCGACGTCCGAGCCGGTGGTCGAGGCGAACAGATGCGCCTTGATCGCGCCGCTCACGACGACATCCTGCGTGAGCGGAGCAGTCTTCCACGACATCACGTCGGGCCGCCCCTGAAGGAAGCGCTGATCATCGACAAGCCACCTCGACCAGGAGGAGCCCTTTCCGTACGTCGGGAGAATCGGGCGCGCGCGATAGGGCACCGGGTGGGCCGGATCCGACACGTAGGAGTCAACCGCAGCCGCGCCGGTGTCGCGCGGTGGATCGAGTGACAGCTCGTGATCCGCGCGCGTGAACAGCTTCCGCTGCGTCACGCCGTTCTTCGGCGGCCAGCTATTGTACGACTTCCATGCATCCGTTCCGGCCTCGAACGTCGTTGCCTCCGCCAGCTTGAGCGTGCCCTTGCCCTTGAGCCAGTAGGCGAACCATGGCGCCTCGATGTTCTTCCTGAAATCCTCCGACGCGGGCGTGCCGAAGTCGATGCTGCCGAGCTGCTCGCCACTCGCGCCGTTCCAGCCGCCGTGGTTCCACGGCCCGACGACCAGGTAGTTGAGATGTCTGGTATCGTGCTTCTCCAGCGCTTCGTAAATCGTGATGGGCCCGTAGAAATCCTCCTGGTCCCACCAGCCGGCAACGTTCAGTGTCGGCACCGTCACGCGGTCGAGGTCCGGCGCGACAGCCTGTGCCTGCCAGAAGGCATCGTAGTTCGGATGCGCCACGAAATTGTTCCACGTCGGGATCTTGCCGTGGAGATACCGCTCGTTCACGTTCGCGAGCGAGCCGAGCGCGAGATACCAGTCGTAGGTGTCCGGCTGATCGAAGGAGAAGGCGGAGATTTCCTTCGACGTTTCCATCATCGTCGCGTACTCGAAGCCGTAGCTCAG
>JBOHTE010000002.1:0-10034 GCA_050733555.1 Gemmatimonadaceae bacterium
GCCGCTGAACGCGAGATCGTTAGACTGCCACGACCTATGATCCCACTCACAGAGCTCGAAGCCGATATCCTTGGTGACATGGCTTGGGATTCTCACCTGGTCGGCGAGATTATTGGGTTCGTCCGATCGGCAAATCCGCTCGCGGACGATTTCAGCGTCTATCGCCTGACGTATTCGCTACTGGAGTCCTGGATCGACCGGGGCTGGCTTCAACTCGCTCCTAAGCCCCACAATTGCGAAGGACTGTCGACTATTCGAGGCCTGCTCCCCTATTTCGAGCGTCACGGTGTTGACGTCGTCTCTACGGAATGCATTGTCGACCTTCCGGAAATCGATCTGACCGATCAGGCTTTTCTGGATGTCGAGTGGCTACGCGGCGCAGTCTAACGAATCGTTGAACCCGACGAGCGGGCTATGGACTGCGGCGGCTGCGCCGCCTCATCTTGTGGTGTCGGTCGCGGGTTAACTCTGGCGTTAGGTGGATGCCCAGGCACCTCGCAATGACTGCGCGATCCCATATCGGTCGTCTCGCGATTACAAGCATCCTCCTGTTCATCGCCGGGAGTATTGGCTCCTTCTATGGCGCGCGTCGCATTGCGAATCGGTACGTAGGGGACTTGCCCCGCGGGCTCACGCAAACCCACCACGGCTTCATTCCGTTCCGCCGCTACCCGCCCTCAGACCGATGGGGCTGGGTCATCTCGTATGACGACGCCAACGAAGATGGCTTCGAGATCTATGTCACGCCCTTCGGGCGTATCCTTGGAACTAACCCGCCGGGTCTGCGCAACCGACTACCGCTTTCGAATGGCCGCGCGGCCATCTCCACCGCACCACCTGACGTGCGCTGAAGCTGTCAAAGGAGCCATTGACGGTTTGCCGCTACGTGGCAAACTCTTATATGATGCCTTTGCAGCTAGCTCGGGCGTCAGGCGCATGCGTAGACATTCTCGAAAAAATGGGTAACGCCGGGACTATGCTCCGTCGCATCCTCGCAGTCCCCTTGGGGCCGCTCTGCCGCCGGCTCCTGCGGTTAGTTCCGGTGCCGGATCCGTGGGAGCGCCTTGAATACAGCGCGCCATTGATCGCCTTCGGGGAAGGACGCTCGGCACGAATTCGGCTGGTACTTTGAGGGCGAGAGCCGCGTGCCAGCACACTCCCTTGAGGAGATCCAGGCGTGGCTCGCGGGCTGCGAATACACGAGCGATCCGCAGCTCTTCGGCGAGCCGGACTTCTGGCAGCATCCGCGCACGTTCGAGCAATTGCGCAAGGGTGACTGCGAGGACTTCGCGCTGTGGGCATGGCGGAAGCTCGTGGAGATGGGCATCGACGCCGACCTCGTGGTAGGACGCACGATGCCGATGCTGGAGGGAGACAGCCGTCATGCGTGGATCGTATTCCGGAAGGACGGCAAGGAATATCTCTACGAACCGGCATGGCGGGGCGACAACGCGATTCGCCCGCTCGCCGAAGTCCGGAAGGATTACAACCCGGAGTTCGGGGTGGGAGCGGATCGCAAGCGATTCAGTTACGCGGGATACCTCAAGTATCTGAAGTGGGCGGAGAAGACGGAGAATACCGCGGTGGAGTAAATGGGGTGAGACTCCCTGCTACACCACCACCACCTTCGCTCGCATCGGGTCCCGCAACTGCGCGATGATGCGCGCCGCCATGGCGTCGAGCTGCGTGCGTTCCGGCATGGCGGAGCCGGCGAATGGAAGCGGCACGTCGAACCCGTCGCCCGCGCGGCGCGGAATGAGATGGATGTGAAAGTGATAGACATCCTGCCCCGCCTCGGCGCCGCTCGAGATGATCAGGTTCGTCCCTTGCAGCCCCGATACACGCCGCACCACCGGCGCGATTTCCATCGCCACTTCAAACAGGTGCATCCCCACGTCGTGCGGCAGATCCAGAAACGATTCGTAGTGACTCCGCGGCACGACCAGCGTATGTCCCGCATTCACGGGCTGAATGTCCATGAACGCCAGTGCCACGCTGTCCTCGTAGCACATGGAGACTTCCGCACCACCCCGGATGATATCGCAGAAAATGCAGTGACCAGTGCTGGGGGTTGTCATACACACTCCGTCCGGTTTGGGCAACAGAAGCCCGAAAGCATGGGGTCCGTCATGACTGTGCTCGCTGGGTCACACTCTTGCAAGATGCGCTCCCAACCTTGCCGCGCGAAACACGCGGGTCTATAGATAGCGGTCCATGCCCGTTTTCTGCGGCGTCGCCGCCGTTCTTCTGATACTGCAGCAGTTCTCACCCCCGGGGGTGGAGAGTCCGCGCGCCGTTCTGCTCGCCGCGGCCCGTGCGGCGCAGGGGGACAGCACGGCCGCCGTCGAGTCGCGCTGGACGGCACGTGTGCAACACGATGCGGACGACCGCGCAGCCCTTCTGGGACTGGCTACGCTGGCCCGCCTCACCTATCGCTTCCCGCGCGCGGACAGCCTGTTCGCGCGGCTCACGAGCTCCACGTCCGGCGCACCGGACGCGTACACCCCCTATGCCAGTGCGGGTCGTGCGAACGCGCTCATGAGTCGCGGCGACTTTGCGTCCGCTCAACAATGGTTCGCGCGCGCCGCCGTGCAGGCCCGCGGCATTGGCGATGCCGATGCACGCGCGCGGGCGATGCTCGGCCTCTCCGCGGCGCGCGGCCGTACCATGGGCACGGCCGCGGAGGTGGCGACACTGGACAGCGTGGCGGCGTTCGTTCCCGACGACGATCCGGCGCTGGCCGCCCATTTCCGTTGCGAACGCGCCGCGCTCATCGCGCGGACGGGCGGCAGGGGCGCGCGCGAGATGGCGCAGGCTGGCGCGGCGCTCGCGCGCACGGCGGGCGACAACAGCGTGGAGGCCCGCTGCATTCAGGTGGTGGGCATCGACCTCGTGCGCCAGGGCGATCTGGGTGCGGCGAGCCGCATGCTGGCACGCGCGGAGGCCCTGATGCGACGCGCGCATCAGCACTCGGCGCTGGCGTCGCTCCTGCAATGGCACGGCTATCTGCAGGTGAGCATGGGAAGCTACGGGCCGGCACAGCGCCTGCTGCAGGACGCCGTGACGGAGGCCGGTGTGTCCGGCAATCAGTCAGCGCTGGGCTGGGCGTTGCTGAACCTCAGTCAGATTTCGCTCGGCGTGCACGACCTCCAGTCCTCCGATCAGCAGGCTGCGCGCGCGTCCCGCCTGTTCGCGGCCACGAACGACACGTGGGGACTCGCCACCGCCATGGGGTTTCGCGCGCAAGTCGCGCTGGACGTCGGCGACACGGCGCATGCACACGCGCTGTACAGTCAGGTGCTCGGGTGGTCCACGAAGGACCGGCAGCTTCTTGCCATTGCGGACGCGCGGCTGGGTCTCGCGGACGTTGCAGTGCGCGCCCGCGAGTTCGACACGGCGACGCGTGAACTGGCCGCCGGGCGCAAGGCGCTGGATGCGGGGGGCGGCACGGGTTGGGAAGACGGGCTCGCATTCTACGATGGCGTGGTGGCACTCCGCCGCGGCGATCTGCCGTCGGCCAGCCGCCTGCTGCACCAGGATCTCGCTTCGCTGGCGCCGGGTCAGAGCAGTCGCCGCTATCTCACGCAGGCCACCCTCGCCGAGGTCCTGCTCCAGCAGGGTGATACCGCCGGCGCCGAGCAGATGCTGCGCGCCGCGAGCCAGCAGCTCGACGCCTGGCGCGCCACACTCGGCGATCGTGCGCTGCGCCTGCAGGCGTTTCAACTGCGTGATCCGTTCGGCGGACGCGAACCGGCGATCCCGGCCATCATCGCGGGCGTGGCGCATGCGGGGCGCGTGCAGTCCGCCTTCGAACTGGCCGAGCACCGTCGCGCGCGCGAGCTGCGCGACGAGCTGGCACGGGCGGCCGCGCTGCGCGCGCACGACGACACCATGCTGTCTGCCGTGGCAGCCGATCCGCCCGCACTCACGGCGGCGGACGTCCAGCGCGCCATTCCAAACACGAATACCGCGCTGCTCGAATACGTGGCGGGAACCGCGGGACAGCTCACGACGCTGTTCGTGATCACGCGCGGCGGCATTGGGGTGCACATTCTCGCGTCCACGGATTCGCTGCGGCCGGCGATCGCGCGCTTCAACGCACTCATCGCGTCGGGTGACGCGCCTGGCGCGCTCGCGCGGCAGCTCGGGGACGCGCTCCTCGGACCTGCGCTCGCGACGCTGCCCGCCACGGTTACGCAGCTGGTCATCGTTGCCGATGGCGCGCTGTATGGCGTGCCCTTTCCCGCGCTCGCCATGCACGACGGCCGCTGGCTCATCGAGCGGTACGCCGTGGCGATGACGCCGTCCGCCGCGGTGGCGACGACGCTGTGGCAGCGTGCCGCGGAAACGCGTCCCGTGAGACTGCTGGCCTTTGGCGATCCCAGCTTTGCGTCTGGCCCTCACGCGCCACCACCGCTGCCCGGCAGCAAGGGGGAAGTGCGGGACATCGCCCACTTTGCGCCCGATGCCGTCCTGCGACTCGGCGCGGCGGCGAGCAAGGCCTTTCTCGAGAGCGCGCCGCTGCAGGCCTTCAGCATCATCCACTTCGCGACGCACGCGGTGGTGGATGAGAACGTGCTCGCGCACACGCGGCTGGCGCTCTCGCCCGGTCCGCGCGACGATGGCTTCGTCACACCTGGCGATCTCGCGGCGCTGCATCTCGACGCGGACGTGGTGGTGCTCTCCGCCTGTCGCACGGCCACCGGCGTGGTCCTGGGCGGCGAAGGGGTGCGCGGCCTCACGGCACCGCTGCTGCAGGCGGGCGCGCGCTCGGTGGTGGCCAGCGAGTGGCCCGTGAGCGACCGGCGCACGGTGTCGCTGATGACGATGTTCTACGATGGACTCGCGCGCGGTCTGGACGTGGCCGGCGCGCTGCGCGACGCGGAGTTGCGCGCGATGCACGACGGTGCACCGCCGCGCGAGTGGGCTGCCTTCCAGCTTGTTGGTGATCCCGGTGTGCACGTCGCCCTGCGCCGGGCGCCGGCGTGGCTGCGGTGGTGGTGGCGGTGGTGGAATGATTGACAGTGCGGTTACGCCAGAAGTTGTGCCGAGCGCGCACAAGGACTGCCGCCGATCACCGCAGATAGACGAAGCTTCTGGCCGCGCGTACGTTACTGCTATGGCGCTTTCGGCCCATGACATCCGGCTCGCGTTCGACGCGCTCTCCACTGAATTACAGGATATTGGCGAGCGATCCGAAATTGTCATAGTGGGCGGAGCGGCTCTTGCGTTGCTTTTTGGAGCAAGGGAGACAACCAAGGACGTTGACGCGGTGATCCTGACACCAGAGGCGGCGACTGTTCGAAATGCAGTAGCACGGGTTGCGGACCGCCTGCACCTTCCCGAGGACTGGCTGAACGACGGCGCAAAAGGATTCGTCGTCGAAATCACGTTGGGCGCCGTGGTATACGAGTCGAGCTTCCTGTGTGTCCGCGCCGCTTCCACGATGCAGTTGATGGCGATGAAACTTGCCGCATGGCGTGATGCTGTTGACCGCGAGGACGCCCGAATTTTACTCAAGAGTATCCCGGGATCATTCGACGAAGTTTGGGATCAGGTCGCGCCGCTGGTACCGGCAGCCCAGATGGACAAGGCTTCGTATGCGTTCGAGGACTTATGGGAGTCGATTCATGGATCTCGCTGACGTTGTTCGCGCCGTATTATCGGGGAATCTCCTGGCCGCCCGGCAATGGGTGGCCGATGCGCAACGAGCGCGTGTAGGGTGGGAGACGATCGCACGCCCCAGTGACCTGACGGATCGTGAACTGAGCGTAGCAGCCGGGCTCGTGGAGCTTTTCGCCATCAGAGCGGGCACGGCTCCGCCGCCATGGACGGCCGTGGTCGGAGCGCAGTCCGAGCCGATTTTCCTGGACCCTGGAATATTTGAAATGCCCAGGACACTCCAGCGAACACGGGCGACGGCACCTGAGCCACTGCGCCGACGGAACTTGTATGCGCTGCCCGATTTTCTGGACGTTCGATAGCGCAACTCACGTGGTGTCTGCACTGTCGCTCGTTGCGATTGCAGCCACGCACGCACAAGCTCAGACGTCCGGTGCGCCGACCGCGCCGAGCGCCGGCGAGTGGACCATGCCCGCCGGCGACAACGCCGCGACTCGATACAGCCCGCTCGCGCGAATCGAAGCGGCCAATGTGAAGAGGCTGCGACCCGTGTGGACCTTTTCCACCGGCGTGCTGGGCGGACACGAGGGACAGCCACTCGTGGTGAACAACACCATGTACGTGGTCACCCCGTATCCCAACGTGCTCTACGCGTTCGACCTCACACACGAGGGCTATCCGCTCAAGTGGAAGTACCGGCCCGACGTGAATCCGAACGCCGTGGGCATCGCCTGCTGCGATGCGATCAATCGCGGCGCGTTTTACGTGAACGGGAAAATCGTCTACAACCTGCTGGACGGTCACACCGTCGCGATCGACGCGAACTCGGGGCGCGAGTTGTGGAAGACGCAGATCGCGGATCTCGGGCAGGGCGAGACGACGCCCGTGGCGCCCTTCGTCGTGGGGAACCGCGTGATCGTTGGCGCCTCGGGCGGCGAATTCGGCATTCATGGGTGGACGAAAGGACTGGATCTCGCGACGGGGCGCATCGCGTGGACTGCATACAACACCGGTCCGGACAGCCTGGTCCTCGCGAAACAGGGCGTCTTCAAACCGTTCTACGACATGGGCACGCAGCTCGCGCTCACGAGCTGGCCGAAGGATGCGTGGAAGATCGGCGGCGGGCCCGTGTGGGGGTGGATGTCGTACGACCCATCGCTGGATCTCGTGTACTACGGAGTTGGTAATCCAGCGCCGTACAACGCCGAGCAGCGCGCGGGCGACGACAAGTGGACGAACAGCGTGCTGGCGCGCCGGCCCGAGGACGGATCGCTCGTGTGGGCCTACCAGTTCACGCAGCACGACGGGTGGGACTACGACGCCGTGTCGGAGATGATTCTCGCGGACCTCACCATTGGCGGGCGGAAACGCAAGGTGCTCGTCCACTTCGACAAGAACGGCTTTGCGTACACCATTGATCGCGCGACGGGGGAAGTGCTCGTCGCGAAGCCGTTCGTGGAGGTGAACTGGGCGAAGGGCGTGGATCTGAAGACCGGCCGGCCAGTGCTGGACTCGAGCAAGATGACCGGCGCATCGAAGGGGAACGTGAAGAACATCTGCCCCACGCTCGAGGGCGGCAAGAGTCCCGCGTCACCGGCCGCGTATTCGCCGCGCACGGGACTGTTCTACGTGTCCACCAACAACATGTGCATGGACTACGCGGCCACGCAGGCCGCGCACATCCGCGGGACCCCATACATTGGCGCGACCACGCCGTATCACGCGGGGCCCGGCGGCAACATGGGCGCGTTCATCGCGTGGAATGCCGCGACGGGCAGGAAGGTATGGGAAATCAGGGAGAAGTATCCCGTGTGGAGCGGCGTGCTCGCGACCGGTGGCGACGTCGTGTTCTACGGAACGCTAGACGGGTGGTTCAAGGCGGCCGACGCGAAGACCGGAAAGCTGCTCTGGAAGTTCAAGGTGGGCTCGGGCATCGTGGGGAATCCGATCACGTATACGGGACCGGATGGCCGGCAGTACGTCGCGATCTACGCCGGGATCGGGGGCGACTGGTTCCTGCTCGCCGGTGATGTGCGCTCGGACGACCCGGCGGACGTGCGTCCGCCCGCTGATTTCATGAGGGACATTGCCCGATACACGAGCCAGGGTGGCATGGTATGGATATTCGGGCTGTAGGAGCCGCCGCGGGAAGCCTCGTGGTCGCCGCACTGCTGGTTGTCGGGTGCCGACAGCACGAGGCCGCGCGCACGCCGGCGGTGACAGGAAGTACGGAGCTTATCCGGGCCGGCGCAGCGCCGCCGGCGGTGCGTCATGACGAGCATGTTGCGGCGAGCGGTTTGCAACCCCCGGGTGCGATCGTCATGAATCCCTACGAGGGCGACGCCAAGTCGGCCAAGCAGGGCGAGGCGCTCTTCAGCTCAATGAACTGCGATGGATGTCATGGAGGCGGTGCGACCGGGTGGGTGGGGCCGAGTCTGGCGGATGGGCGCTGGCGCTACGGCGGGGCGGACGGCGAGATCTTTCAGTCCATCTGGTTCGGGCGGCCGCACGGAATGCCGGCGTATGGCGGCATGGCGAACACGGAGGCGGTGTGGAAGCTGGTGACATACGTGCAGTCGTTGCAGCCGCCGGAGGATGTGCCGACGGAGGCGTGGAAGTGAGGGGCGGGTGGGTTATCGCGCTGTCGCTTTCCGCGACGGCATGCCACAGCGCCACTGGACTGCGCTCCGACGCAAGATCGGGGAACGGGACGTCACCGGGCACAGCACTCGACCTCCACGTGATGCGCGGGCCAGTGACTCCTGTTTGCCAGACGGACGTGCCGTGCGACGCGCCATTCAGCGCGCAGTTCTCGGTGCAACAAGGCGGACGGGAGGTCACGCAGTTCACGACCGATTCGGCAGGACACGCCCTCGTACCACTGGCGGCAGGAGCGTACACCGTGTTGCCCGGCCCCAATGCGCCGATCATCGCACCTCAGTCCCAGAGGCGCTCGGTAACCGTGCGGCCCGACGACATCACGACTGACACTCTCCGCTTCGATACAGGCATCCGGTAATACTTGCAGGATCCTCAGGAACGCTGTGACGGCCCAGTTCTGCCGTGCGAAGTCGGCGTCGATGGACAAAGCTGGGAAAGCACGCTGATAGTAGCGCTGGAGACGATTCAGGCCTATTGCGGCACCAACGCGGTCCGCTGAGATTGCAGTTCACTCTCCGGTGCCAGGTATGGACAACGCAGACTTTCGCATTATCGGCCGCGGCGTCTACTCGCTGCGTGAGGCATGTCGCCTCAGCGGTGTACCTGTGCGCCGGATTCGTCGCTGGACGGCCGGTTACCGGTATCGCGACAAGGAGCGCATCCGCTATTCACCCCCGGTAGTCGGTGCAAGCCTCACCGCAGAGGTGGGAACGCCCGCTCTGGACTTCGTGGACCTCCTTGAGGTTCGCTTCCTGAATGCCTTTCGGGAATATGGCGTGAGCTGGAATGCCATTCGAATCGCCTCGCAGCGTGCCCAGGAAATACTCGGGATACACCACCCGTTCTCAAGTCGTCGCTTCAGCACTGACGGGGGCACGATCCTGGCTGAATTCGTATTGGAAACGGGCGACGAGGTGCTGCTGGATCTTGTCCGACGACAGTACGAGTTGCGTCACGTCGTGAAGCGTTATCTCCATGGAGAGATCGCATTCGACGGCTCGGATTCCCCGACGCGCTGGTGGCCCGTCCAGAGGAGCCGGCGAATCGTGATTGATCCCCAGCGTGCATTTGGATCGCCGGTGGTCGATGCCGAAGGCGTGCCGACGCGAGTGCTTGCCGCAGCCGTGGCTGCCGAGGACTCGGTGGAGGTCGTATCCGAGCTGTTCGAAGTTGATCCAATCTCGGTTAGCGAGGCAGCAGAGTTTGAGTTCTCCCGCCCTGCTTCGTGAGGTTCTTCCTCGACAACTGCATCTCTGTCGCGATGTCACGCGCCATCGCAGAACTGGCACGGGCGCAGGGAATAGAGGTAATACACCTGTCGGACCGCTTTCCTCGGAACACCACTGACGTTGAGTGGATCCGAGCGTTGAGGGAAGAGCAGTGGATCATCGTGTCGGGGGACACTCGCATTTCCAGAAATCCAGCTGAGCGAGCGGCATGGCTCGAGTCGAGATTGACCGCATTCTTTTTCGAAGAATCATGGTCCAGGAGGCGATTCTGGGTGCAGGCCTCTGAACTCGTGCGATGGTGGCCAGTTCTCCTCGAGACGGCAGGCACGTGCACGCGTGGATCGGGCTACCTGCTCCCATTCAAGGGAAACACGCCCAGGCTGATCTATGGGCCGAAGGAACGTCAGCGCTGAAATTGTATCAGCCCACCGTGACCGGCGTCAACGACGTTGTGTCGTTCCCGAAAATGTCGATGACCTTCACCGCCACCACGTAACGGCCCGCCTTCTCGTACACGTGCGT
>JBOHTE010000003.1:0-3868 GCA_050733555.1 Gemmatimonadaceae bacterium
GCATACCTAACTGCGCTTGCGACCGAGATACGAAAGGCCCAGGCGGGCAATGCCTCCATAACTACAAGACAAATCGAAGGTCGAATCGCTTGGATTGAAGCGTTGAACCCCGTGCTTGGTCGGCAACTCAGGGCGGCATGAAGCGGCGTTACATACGAATGAAGCTCGTCGGACTGCTGGCTTCTACATGCCTCCGTCATCAAGATAGATCGTATCGGGCAGCGGTGTACCTGATGCGCTAGTTCTTGAAGAACCGCTGGGCGCGGTCTTGGCGACGTTCCAGCATGCGAAGGTGCGAGCGGATGCCCATTGCCGGCTCCGGTAGCGGGCGGAGACTGTGGCTGTGACGCCGGGCTAGGGAGCCCCATTCAGCTGACTGGCTTCGGCGAATGATTCGGCGAACTCGATCGCGTCACCGGCCACGAGAACGTGCATTGGGCCCGCCTCAACTTCATGCTCGTCGACGCGCTCTCCGACCATCCGATTGTCGTCACGGGCTTCGCCAACGTCAGCGAAGCGATCACCGGGACCAACGACAAAAACATGCTGGTAATCGAGGGCAGCACACGTATGGCGGACATGTATCTGGGCAAATACATCCGGCTCTACTCACACTACGCGTTCCGTACCAGACCGGCTGCCGCAACTCGCTGACTCTTACGTCTTCTCTCTAGCGTCGTCAAGGGGATCTTGGGGCGCGCGTCCTGTTGGAATTCGGACCACCTCACATCCGGCAGCAAGAGCCTTTCGTACGCTGGGCAACTTCTTTCCTTCGATTTGAGCATGCGCCGGGATGCCGGGCAAAGGAACACGGACTACTGCCTGCCCAAGGTCTCGCGCAAGTCGTGCCGTCAATGCGGCGAGGCCGTAACCCTCGTATCCACTCAGCACTTCCGCCTCCGTTGTCTCGTGCGCAATCATAACGGATGCGCCACTCCCATCCCCAGAATTCTGAAAGGCCTGACTACTCAGCCGATGGCCCCCTTGAGACTCGTCAGGCACCCACCATGCCGGGTGGATACGGCGCCACAGCACAGTCGAATCCGGAATTGACGCATCGTCAGACACTTGCGATGCCACGAGGGCTCAGCATGCGTCGCAATAATGTCAGAGTTGTCCAGAGGCAATTTCAACGGCCCCCCGAAGCAGATCAGTGTCAATGTCATGCGATGGCATGTCCCACTCGACGCCTCCTGCTCCGCTGGCAAAGGACGCGGAGAGTTCACCTGCCTGATCAAAGGCAATCTCAAGGTCGCCGGCATGGCGGTGCCATTCCAACTGAATCCCGCCGTCACTGCCTGGTACTATTGACGGAGGAACGCTGTTGGATGGCAGGTACCCAGCAAGTAGCTCGAGCGCATGAAAGGCGGCTTCAAATGTCACGGGTCGTCCACCGTACGAGTCCCAGTCCTTTGGAAGAAAGGAGAGTCGCTGGATGGAGCTGAGGATTGCGTAGAGCCAGCCTGGCTCCTGGCCATCGGTCTCAATGTCAATGGCGCCATCAGCGAGATCGAAGCGGAATCGGCGAGTGATCTCCCTGCTCACCTCAATGCGGGTGCGCTGCTCAACACCGTCACGCACGAGACGCGTCGCGAGCACCGATGAAGGCGGAGCCTGTCGCACACTCGGCGTTATTGCCATGGCTGTCATTGTGTACGCCCCCAATATTCGTGAAGCTCGGAGGTGGTAATGTCAGCGAAAGCCCGGACTATCATCTCATGCGCCTGATCAAGAAACTCAAGGGCGCCATGGACAGTGAGCTGACTTGGCCCACCACGAGCAATGAGGTTCAACACATATATTGGCGCGTTTGCGTCGATTGTATAGGCTGAGTCCAACTCGACAAAGAGTCGACCGACTGGCCTATCATCGCGATGCTGCACGTACTGCATTCGGAAGGATACGTTCTCGGCAGGACCTTGAAACTCGCTGCTATCGGGATTCTTCCAGCACGTAAGGAAGTCCGCGAGCGATTGTCGGGGTTGCCCCGGCTCCCCAGCGCGAATGTGATTCACGTAGGTCAATTCTGCCTGATTTGGCACCACGTCACCGAGCCCCTCCTCGCTCGCGAACGCGATTAATGTCTCGATCGCATTCTCCAAGGTGCCGCGCAATGCGGGATAGCGCGGATATTCAGTCTCGGTGTTCAGCTGTCGCCAATTTACAATCAATCGATTGCGCTGCACCTGCACCAACTTTGTTTCGCTATCGTCAAGAAACCAGAGACGCGGAGCTGGTAATACCGGTTGAAGGGACAACCCCACATGAGAAGGTCTCGCCGCACCGAACGTTTCAACAACCTGGGGCAATGCAGGACGCTGATCCGTGCGCGGATAGTGATTCCGGAACCGCGTCCACAGAAGCCCCAGGCGCGCAATGTCCAAGCCCGGTAGATCCGCGAACTGAATTGAGGCAGCGACTTCGACCACCGGCGGGCGGATAAACTCTGGAGGCCGGGTGCCTGGAATTTGGGCGTTGCTCATCGAGCCATGCTCCGAAGCCACCCTGCCATCCGGGAGAAGCGTCCTGTCGTGTTGATCGCCGTATTTCCCAATGACTATGAGGTTGTTGGTCGAGGGATCAATTACTGAATTGGCTCCGCCCACAACGTATCTCTGGCTAAG
This sequence comes from Gemmatimonadaceae bacterium, assembly GCA_050733555.1. GTDB lineage: Bacteria > Gemmatimonadota > Gemmatimonadetes > Gemmatimonadales > Gemmatimonadaceae > JADGGM01. The sequence goes on from JBOHTE010000003.1 coordinate 2,625, forward strand.
TATACCCCGATCAGCAGGCTGGAGCGAGATGTGCGCACCGATGCGGGTTCTGACAGGCGAGTCATGGAAAGGTATTTGGTATTTCCCGTATGCCAGCCGTTCCGAAATTGGTCCAACGCGACTTCGCACAATTCCGGTTGTTGACGATCGTGATCATGGTCCGCCGTAGCGCGCGCTCTTCCCGCCTCGGCAGCTACTCCGCGCCGTCAGGTCCTGGCCCCGCGAGCTACCTCCGACGATTCACCGGGAGCCGCAATCTGGACAGACTCCGTACCCGGACGCATCTGTAGTCCGGCAATTTCCGTCACTCGCGTACGCCACCGAGGACCACCCACGTGGACAGTCCACAGCCGCTCGATACGGAATTCCTGTCCTTCCAGCAGGTACTGGCCGGCGAGTACTCGCTGGAACGCGAGCTCGGGCGCGGCGGCATGGGCATCGTGTACCTGGCGCGCGAGGTGCAGCTCGAACGACTCGTGGCGATCAAGGTGCTGCCCACCGCGCTCGCCACGCGTCCTGGGTATCGCGAGCGTTTCCTGCGCGAGGCGCGCACCGCGGCGCAGCTCTCGCACCCGAACATCGTGCCCATTCACCGCGTGGGTGAGGCGGGCGGCTTCGTGTACTTCGTCATGTCGTACGTCGAAGGCGAAACGCTGGGGCAGCGCGTGCGCGCGCGCGGTCCGGTCACCGTCGCCGTCGCCGCGCGGCTGCTGCGCGAGGTGGCCTGGGCACTCGCTTACGCGCACGGGCGCGGCGTGATTCATCGCGACGTGAAGCCGGACAACATTCTGCTCGAGAAGGACACGGGCCGCGCGCTGGTGACCGATTTCGGCATCGCGCACGTGCGGACGGCGGCGGCGGACGCGGAGACGCTGGCCGAGCGCCCCATGGGCACGGCGTCGTTCGCGAGTCCCGAGCAGATCGCTGGGCGCGACGTGGACGGCCGCTCCGATCTGTACGCGCTGGGTGTCGTGGGATTCTATGCGCTCTCCGGCCGGCTGCCCTTCGATGCGCCGAGCGTGCCCGAGCTGCTCGCGAAGCAGCTCGGGGAAGCCGCACCGCTCGTGGACCGTGTGGCGCCCGGCGTGCCTGGCACGCTGGCGCGCGCGATCGATCGCTGCATGCAGCACGACCCCGAGTCACGTTTCGCCGGCGGTGAGGCGTTGGCCGACGCGCTCGAACCCGCGTCCATCCAGCGCAGCGAGTTGCCCACGCCACTGCGCGCCTGGCTCACCACACAGAAT
>JBOHTE010000004.1:0-2305 GCA_050733555.1 Gemmatimonadaceae bacterium
GGGATCGGCTGGTCAAAGCGGATCTCAGCGGCGGCAAGTCGGCGCAGATCGGCGTCGGTGGCGATCGCGCGTGGATGGGCCCACCATGGGTTGTCGCGAATCAGGGCTGGAGAGATTGCTGGCACGAGGAGCGCACGTGTTGAGAGGAGGGAAGAGGCGAATGACTCGCGGCCGGAGGTGGGCCCCTGCTGGACAGCTAATTAGCCAAATATGGCTGATTTTGGCTAGTGCACTAGCCAAATCCGGTTGACGTTCGCCAGAGTCGGATAACAATGATGGCAGCTGCGTTGTCTGGATTGATTCCGATGGACGGCGAATACCACGGCGAACGCGGCGCTACAGGCCGAGGCGTAGACGTGTCGGTTACGGGCCGCGTTCCCGCCGCATGGCAATGACGGTAACCGGATCAGCGTCCCGTTGCACGGGACGTCAATGTGAAGTCGTCGCCGTCGGCGGCGTGGGCGCCAGGCGAACCGTTCGCATCATTCGCAACAACGGCTGGTCGAGGGCCGCCAGGTTGTCGCGCCGCGTCCCCGACGTGTCGAACGCGCTTGCACAGGCGTACACGATCACGCTCACGCCGCGCGCGGTGTCGTACCAGTAGGTGTAGTAGCCGCGCAGCAGGAGGGCGTGGAAGGGAGTGAGCCCGTGCGGCCATTGCCCCACGGGCGGCATGCCAATCTGCGTGGCGAGCGGGGTCGTGCCTGGGCCCAGGTCGCTGTGCGTCGTGGCGTTCCACTCGTACAGTGGTCGCGCGATTCCCTCGACGACGACCTTTCCGCGGCGGTGCGTGCCAATGAGCTGGAACTGAGGCTCAGGGTCCCCCATCGCCCCCAGCCACGAGCGTTGGTCGAGTGCGCCGAGCCGCATCGGCACGTCGGCTCGAGCGGCCGCGGGGCCCGCTGTCACGTACACGCCAAACCACGCTTGATAGAACGGGGAATCGGGATCCGATCTCGCGGCGAATGCGTGAGGCGTCGCCGGGCCACCGTACGCGAAGTAGTTCACGCCACGGACGTGGACCGGTGCCCAGATCTCATCCATCACGTTCTGCTGGGCGACCCATCCCGGCGGCATCGAGTCGAATGTGGCTCTGATGTGTTGCGCGATCCACGCTCCGTCGCGTGACGCGGCGGGAGGCGCGGTCTGTGCTCGCGCGGACGGTGCAAGGTGCACGGCGAGGCCGAGCACGAGGGCCGCGGCGGAGCGGCGCGCCGGGCCGAGCGTGTGGCGTCCGATCCCCGACGACCGCCGACTCACGGCACCACCCGATACCGCACCGCCATCCCGGCCTCGTTGTGAAACGACACATGACAGTGATAGAGCCACGTCCCCACGTTGTCCGGCACCATGTCCGCAACCACCATCTGCATGAACGCCACCTGGGTCACGTCCGTCCGCATGCCGCCGATCAGCAGCGTGTTCCCGTGCCAGTGCGGCGAATGCGCATCGAAGTCGTTCGTCGACGCCATCACGTACCAGCGCACACGCTGGCCGCGACGCACGGTGAGCGCAGACAGTGGCATGGCGCCGCGCAGATACCCGTTGATGGTGAACTTGACGAACCACGGATAGGGATTGTCGAGCTCCGACGGATTCCCGATCGGGCCCGCATGCTCAAGCGAATCGAGCGGCGGCAGATTCGCGGCCGCCAGCCAGCTGCGGTCCTCGTGAACCTGTGCGAACGCCGTCACGATCTCGCGATCCACGTCCTTTGGCGTACCGTCGGGTCGCGCCATGCCGCGCGCGGTCACGATCATCACGCCAAGCAGGCCCGAGTTGATATCGCGGGCCTCTTCGACGTGCGAGTGATACATCCACATCACCGAGCTGCCGTCCATGGGACCCGGTCCCGCGCGCGCAGGTACGGCCCACACATATACGTGGGTGCCGCCAGGCGGGACGCCGTCGTCCGCCTTGTCGCTCCCGTTCGTCCCGTCGTTGTATGGCGCGCCTTCGGAACTCTTGTCGTAGAAGACACCGTGCGGGTGTATGCTGAACGGCTCGTGTCCGTTGTTCCGGAACACGACCCGAATCGTATCGCCTACGACAGCGTGGATGATCGGCCCCAGAAAGCCCAGGTGCTCCCATTCGGCGGGACGGGGCTTGAGTGTGCGAAACGTGGAGTCCGTGTATTCACGATAAAGCACCTTCTTGTACGCGGTGCTCACGGGGCGCGGCGGTCCGCTCGCAAAGAACGCCGAATCGGCGTACGGCCGGCCGGCAATCTCGTCACGTCCGCCGGGCACGTAGTCCCACATCACCTCATCGGCGGCGATGTAATAGATGCGGGTCTGTCCCACGC
>JBOHTE010000005.1:0-1822 GCA_050733555.1 Gemmatimonadaceae bacterium
GGATGGTAGAGCGCGAGCGGCGCCGCGGCTGTCGCGGACTGTTGCGCGGTTTCCACTTTGGTCTCGAGCAACGCTCCACCCGCGGCGGCCACGCGCTGCACCGAGGGCACGGCACGCACGGCGTCGATGATCCGCGCATACAAGGCCGCTGCTTCGGCGGGCGACTCATACCGGTGTGCCGGTGGCGCGACGGCAAAGTCGATCAGCCCAGCCGGGTCGTAGCCGAGTGGCACCGACGTCAGCCGGCGAACGCTCTGAATCAGAAGACCCGCGCCGGTGAGCAGGGTGATGGCGAGGGCGAACTGCATCGACACCAGGCCGTTGCGCACGCGCGATTCGGCAGACCCGGCGCCGGACGACGCGGCGCTTCCGCGAAGCCTGTCGCTGAGGTCCTGCCTGCTCGCATGCCGCGCCGCGAGTGCGCCCACGAGCAGCGCAGTGATCGCGGTGATGATCATGGTGAACAGCACGGCGCGCGGATCCATCGCGATGTGTGTCGCGAAGGGCAATCGGGTCGCGGCAAATGGACGCGCGACGCCGACGAGCACCACGGCGAGACCCAAACCGAGTACGCCGCCGGCACCGGCGATCGTCGCGGCCTCCGCCAGCGGTTGCCGAGCGATGCGCCAGCGGCCGGCGCCGAGCGCGGCGCGCACGGCGAACTCGCGCGAGCGTGCGCTGGCGCGAATCAGCATCAGGTTGGCGACGCTCGCGCAGGCGAGCAGCAGCACGAGCCCGATGGCGCCCGATATCAGCGCCAGCGTCGACCAGAGCTGGCCGAACATCTCGCGCGGCAGGCTGCGAATTTCCACGGAAGTCCAGTGTGCCTCGTCCTGCGGATACGCCGCGGCAATGCGGCGCGCGATGGTCTGCATGACGGCCGCGACACGCGCGGAGTCGGCGTTGGCGTGCAGGCGCAGGACGGCGCGGCTGTCGACGTGTAGCCCTCGGAGGGTGAGGGTGTTGTAGGTCGCCTGATACACCGCGATGGGCTGCCACACCGCGGGCGGCAGCCAGTCGGTGGCGCCGAAGTTCGGGAACGCAAAGCCGCTCGGCATCACGCCCACGACCGTGGTCGACACGCTGTCGATAGTGACCAGCGTGCCAATGATGGAGCGATCGCCGCCGAATCGGCGCATGAAGAAATCGTACGACAGCACCGCCACGCGCGGCGCGCCGATCTGCTCTTCATCGGGGAGAAAGACGCGGCCGAGCAGTGGCGGCGTCTCCATCAGGTGGAAGAAGCCCGGTGTGACGTACGCGCCGATCTGACGTTCCGGATCGTCGCCGATGAAGATTCCGTCGCCGCGCACGAACGCGAAGCCGTCGATGGCGTCGTGGACGGTCGCGGCGGCGGCTCGCCAGTCGCTGAACGTCGGAAAGGACGGCAGGCGAGCGTTGCCGTCGTCGCTGCGCTGATAGACGGTGCGCAGTTGGTTCGCGTTGCCGTAGGGAAGTCCGCGCAGCACCACGGCGTCGACGACGCTGAACACGGCGGTCGCGGTCCCAATGGCCAGGGCCAGCGTGACGACGGCGACGATCGTGAACGCGGGGGAGCGGGCCAGAGGTCGCAGCAGTCCCATGAGACTTCTGTAGGCGATAAACGATTGTCGCACGGAGACAATATTTTATCATGTAGCCGGTCCGTCAAGTATGGGACCCGGCGGGAGACCGGCAGGACAGCTCGCCAATTCGCGCGTTCAGCGCATCGCGAGTCCGGGATACTCCACGTCGATCACTGCCTTCCCCTTCGCATCGCGCTCCAGCGTCATGCGCGCCTCAACGGCGCCCGTGTCCGGGTTGCGAAACGTCGTCACGGCCT
>JBOHTE010000006.1:0-2178 GCA_050733555.1 Gemmatimonadaceae bacterium
CCGCCGGTCGCCGCCGGCCGCCGTCGGCCGCCCGCCGCACCGTTATCTTCCAGCATCGCTGACCACCCGCGCTGCTCTTCTCCTTTCCCGGATGCGTTCCATGGCGACCTCCTCCACCATCTCGCTCTCCATTGCCGGCATGTCGTGCAGCCACTGCGTTGCCGCGGTGACCCGGGCGCTCGGCGGCGTCCCCGGCGTCGTGGATCCCGGTGTGACCATCGGATCGGCCCGCTTTTCGGTCGCGCCGGATGCCGATCCCCGCGCTGTGCAGGCCGCGGCCATCCGCGCCATTCAGCAGGAAGGGTATCAGGTGAACGGCGAGGCGGCGCTGGCTTCCCTGCGCATGGCGCGGCCGGACGACTCACGCACGACGTGAATCGTCGGCTGTGTACGTTCGCGCTTGCCGCGGGCGTCATGGCTGCCGTCGTCCCGGGTTCGGCTGCCGCACAGCAGCCGCGTCCGTCCCCTGCGAAGCCTGACAGCACACGCACCGACTCGTCGGCCATGCCGGCGATGCGCATGCCGATGCCGGGCGACACGACGAAGACCATGCCGGGGATGCGCGCCCGTGGCCACGACATGCGCCAGATGATGAACGGGCCGCTCGGCATCTCCCACATCCGTATGGGGTCCGGCACCTCGTGGATGCCCGACTCGTCTCCCATGCACGCCACGCATCGCACGTGGGGCGAATGGGCCGTCATGCTCCACGGCGTGGCCTTCGGCCAGTTCGATGATCAGGGGTCCGCGCGGGGCGATCATCAACTCGGCATCGTGGACTGGGAGATGCTGATGGCGATGCGCCGGATCGGCACCGGCCAGCTCCATCTGCACGCCATGGTGAGCCTCGAGCCGCTCACCCTGGGCGCCAAGGGGTATCCCTTGCTGCTCCAGACGGGGGAGTCGTACCGCGCGCAGCCGCTGCACGACCGCCAGCATCCGCACGACGCGATCATGGAACTGGCAGCGATGTTTCAGCAGCCGGTGAGTCACGACGTGGCTTTGGAGCTCTATGGTGGTGTGGCCGGCGAGCCCGCGCTCGGGCCGGTCGCGTTCATGCACCGGCCGTCCGCGCAGAGCGATCCGCTCGCGCCGCTGGGCCATCACTGGCAGGATGCGACGCACATCTCATTCGGTGTGGTGACGGCGGGGATCTACTCGCGCACGGTGAAGCTCGAAGGATCTGTGTTCAATGGCCGCGAACCTGATGAGCACCGGTGGAACATCGACCTCGGCCCGCTCGACGCCTACTCGGGGCGACTGACGGTGAATCCATCGGGCCGCGTGAGCCTGGCCGCCTGGTACGGGTATCTGCCGGATCCGGAGCAACTGCATCCGGACGAGGCGGTGCATCGCTACGGCGCGTCGCTGATGTACGGCGGCGCCGGCGTGCGCGGCGGCGCGTGGGAGAGCGCTCTCATCTGGGGCGCGAACGACCACGGTGGTCGTGTCGAGAACAGCGTGCTGGCCGAGAGCAATCTCGAGATCGGCGCCAGGCATTCGGTGTTCGGCCGCGTGGAGTACGTGCGCAAGCGCGCGGAGGATCTGGTGCTGCCGGGCGTGGATCCCGCGCGGGCATTCGACATCGGCGCGCTCGTGCTCGGATACATCCGCGAGGTGGCCTCGATTCCGGGAGGCACGATCGGGGTGGGCGGGCGCGGCTCGGTCAACTTCGTGCCCGCGACCGTCGCGCGCGTCTACGGGACACGCACGCCGGCCGGCGTGTCCGTCTACGTCCGCGTGCGGCCGAAGCGGATGATGGACGATTCTTCCGCCCGCCCGACACATTAGGACCCGGACTGATTGCCTGCCAAGCCAATAGTCAACATGCCAATGGTCCAGCCGCGCGAACACGCAGAATTGGCGACGTGTTGAACGGAAAACTACCTGGTCACATGGTGACACCGTTGCTCCAAGGCACCGGCAACGCACCCGTTGGCCTGTCGGCCGCGCGCAGACGCAGCCGAGGCCTTTTGGGGCGCGATCCTGATCGCACGACGCGTTGAGCATCTTGATCTCTTGCCACCGTTTGTTCGTTGTGGCTCGCCGAAGAATGGCAGTCCCGGGGTAATTCAACCGAGGCGCAATCCGGGATTGACAGGTTTCTTGGGGGGGGGGGCAAATTGGGCCACCCACTCTGTCAAATGAGAGAAGTACCCTGTCGCGCCGCGATTGTAC
>JBOHTE010000007.1:0-2627 GCA_050733555.1 Gemmatimonadaceae bacterium
ACTGGTCCCTCTTCTGCTGGCCCTCTCCTGCTGCGCACGGAGCCGTTCCAACGATATTTGCCGTCAATATTCGCAATGCATCGAAAACGGACTCGATGGCGATCAACAGCCGCCGCCGACCAGGCGCCGCTGTGTCGCGACGGCGTGACGGCATGGAGCAATCGTCGGCCCCCTATCGCGACCGCCCCAACGAGCCTGGCGCCACGTCCTCTCCCCCGATTGGCGCGCGCGCCGCGATCAGCGTGATGTTGTCGCTGCCGCCCCGTTCCAGCGCGGTATCGAGCAGCGATCGGCAGAGCTGCTCGGAGGAGGCCATGCCCTCGATCCGTTCCCGGATTTCGGCGTTCTTCACATGCTTGGTGAGTCCGTCCGTCGCCAGGAGGATCACGCAGCCGCGGGGAATCTCGATCCGGGTGACGACCGGCATGGCCGCGTCGCCGCCTATGGCGCTGGACAGCACGTGGCTGAACGGCGAACGGTCCACCAGATCCACGGGGATCACGCCCTCGTCCGCGAGCCCCTGCGCGACGGTCTGATCGTGCGTCAACTGCGTGAGTTCGCCATCCCAGTAGCGATAGCACCGGCTGTCGCCCACCTGCGTCACGTACATCCAGGGGAAAACGGCGACGGCGAGGGTGAGCGTGGTCGCCATTTTCGAATCTGGCTCCTGTGCCTGTTTCTCCCGCACGGCGGCGTGCGCTTCGAGCGCCGCGCCGGTGAGCGCCTTGTGGAACTCGGTATCCGACGCGGCGCCAGCGGCATGGTACGACCGGAGTGAGGACGCCGCGTACTGCATGATCGTGGCGAGAGTGAGACGGCTCGCCTCACCACCGCCCGAGCCTCCGCCCACGCCATCGGCCACGAGCATGTAGGTGGCAACGCGCTCGCCCCGGAGTGGCAGCGACTCCACGTCGGGCAGACTGGTGCCGTGCACCACCACCTGCGGGTGGACCGTGCAGAGCATGAAGTGGTCCTGGTTCTCCTTGCGCCTGCGGCCCACGTGCGTGAGACCGAAGAGATCGAGGTCGACATCGCGCGGACGCACCCACACCAGGTCAGGGGACATGAATCACTCTCCCTCAATGCTCGGGCCTGACCGCCATGTCACGCATGGCACTTCGGCGTCGCGGAACATTCAGATCACGGTCCGCGCCGCGACATCAGCAGTGCGGGCTCAGCCGCGCCGCAGAATGGGACAACATCGCGCGCGGTGTGGGCTGCCGTCAAGATGGTGCTCCAGCGTGACCTAGGCAGTGACGGCGTGGTGACGGCCGCGTGACGATCGGAGGTAGCGTAATCCATCCGAACGGTCCCCACGCCACTTTCCCCATCCAGGAACGATTCGCGTTCGCGCGCGGTCGTCATCATGCTGTTAGTTGCCGAACGCCCGTCGGAATTCTGGATGCGGCTGCCATCCCCCGAGGCATCTCCATGCGGTCTCGTTCCCTGATCATGTCGCTGGTCGTCCTGCTCGCGTCCGCAGGCACCGCTCCTCACCGCGAGCTGCCGCTCGTGCGTTCCAATCCGAACACCGACGTGCGGCGCAGGGGACGGAGATCCGGCTCTCGGTGCGCAACTCGCTGGCGGCGCCGCTCACGCTGCTCATCCCGGCGGCGATCCACGGTGGCCCCGAGCAGGCTGGGGCAATGGATTCGGCGGTGATCGCGCCAGGCGCGGTCGGCGTCCTGAGCACGCGCGCCGCCACTCCCGGGAATTACGTATATCGAGCCACGACGCCAAACGGCGCGAGCCAGGATGCGGAGATGGCCGGGCTTCTCGCTGGCGCGCTGGCGGTCGACACGGCCGGCGCCGCTCCGGTAGCACGCGATCGCGTGTTCGTGATCATGGCGACAGCCGACTCCACCCTGGTGTCGTACGCGGACACCGCGACGACGTGCTTTCCTCTGAGAGATTCACCAACGGGGCGGGTACTCTACACGATCAACGGCCGCTCGTGGCCGAACACGGAGCGCATCACGGCGACCGCCGGCGATACGCTGCACTGGCGCGTCATCAACGCCTCGGTCTTTCTTCATCCGATGCATCTCCATGGCTTCTATTACCGGGTCGACGGACTGTCCGGTCCGCTGTCCAGCGCATTCCAACGGCCTGCTCCCGGCGAAATGGTGGTGACCCAGTTGTTGGACGGGATGTGGGCCATGTCCATGACCTGGTCGCCGGACAGGCCGGGCAACTGGATCTTCCATTGCCATCTGGCGGTCCATCTACAGCCCGATTCTCTCTCGGCCGAATCCGACGATGCGCACCTGCGCGGCATGGTGGGGCTGGTGCTGGGCGTCAACGTCGCCGCACGACCCGGTGCGCGCGCGGCGAGCGCGCCGGTGCCCGTACGCCATCTGCGCCTCATCGCAGTCGCGAAATCGCGTCCGGAGAAAAACGGCGCCGCTACGATGTCCGTCTCCGAGCACTTCGTCCTGGAGGAGAACGGCCATCGCGTGGAAACGGCGACGGACTTGAGCCCCGAACTGGACCTCACCCGCGGTGAGCCGGTGTCCATCATGATCGTGAACCACCTCGCTGAGCCCACGAGCGTGCACTGGCACGGCATCGAAGTGCAGGACAGCTACGTGGACGGCGTGGTGGGCTTCAGCGGCGCAGCCGGGCAC
>JBOHTE010000008.1:0-2582 GCA_050733555.1 Gemmatimonadaceae bacterium
CGCCAATTGTAAGCTGCTCTGCGTGACCTCAGCGAACGAGCAGTTGGTCCAGGTCACCAGGATGACTCCCGTCGCGAAACCGCTGCTGATCGTCGCCTGGACCGCTCCCGAACGGAAGGGGTGATCGACGGGACACTCGGGATCGTAGGCCAACGGCGTGACGGTGGTGATGGTGGCGCCGAACGTGCCGCTCTGGCTCGTCACCTGCGTGGATCCCGAGAGCGTGAAGCTTCCTGCCGGCACCGGATCGAATGGTGTGAGCCCCGCACCGCTCGTCGTGGCGAACGCGCCGTTCCAGTTGTTCGTCACGCTGCCGCTCGTCGTGACCCCGTTGAGCGTGCTCGAGACGGCCAGCGTCCCCTGTTGCGACAGCGTGGCGCCGCCCGATGTGGGTGTCACGAGATTCGACGCGGAGTATGCGAGCGTCGCGCTCGTGTCCGGTACCGACTCGCTGGCCTGAAGGTTGGCCGTCATCTGATACGCGACATCAAAGGCGCTTGGGGTGAAGTCGCTGATGCCGACGGATCCGCCGATCGAGATCGTAGCCTCACCAGCCGTCGTCGTACACGCGGGGCCGGAAAACGTGACCATGACATTATCCGGCACTCCGTCCTGGTCGGTGTCGTTGGGCGGGTCGGGGCTCTCGGTCCCGCACACCGCGGTGCCGTCCAGGCTGAGTCCGGGCGCGACCATGCCGGGGATGCGTCGCGCGTTCATGCCGGCGGGAATGGAAACCGAGCCGGTGTACACCATCCCTTCGGCTGCGGCGGAGACCGACGCGGCGATGGAGTGGCCAACGGAATCTGCTTCCTCCTGCGTGAGCGGTCGCGGCGCCGTGGAGTCCGAACTGCAGGCCTGTGCAGCGAGCATCAGCGCGCCAAGCACGATGCCGTGCGTGAGCATGCAGGCTGGGCGACGGGAGAGACGCATGGAACGGCTCCGGTTCTGGGGAGACAGTCGGAACACGCCACCCGGCGCGCCCGGTTCACCACACGGACGAGTACGAGCGGCTCCACGACACAACGTGCGCCCGATGTTCGCCACTGGTGCACCAGTCGGTGCTTACGTGACTCGTGCCGATGCGATGCCAGCTTTGCGGCACCATGCCCAGTTTGCCGGTGAGAATCGCGTAGATTCCCATGCCAACGCAGAGATATGCGGAGAGGGCGCCGCTCAGCGTGTTGGCAGGTGTGCGATGTCAATCGTGGTGGCGGCGATTACCAGCACTGGAAGTGTGACGAGGTTCGTCGCTACTATGTCCACTACACCGCCTGTCAGGACACCAAGCAGAGCGCGTGTGCGCATTCGGTATCTCCGTTAACGGGTTTGCCTCTCGAGTCATCTCACTTCGCCATCCAGTTCGAACGTCCCTCCCTTGTCACGTACAATCGGTATTCTGGTCGGCAGTCTGCGCGCGGAATCCTACACCCGCAAAATCGCGAACGCGATCGTCACGCTATTCCCCGCATCAATGCAGCCGCGTTTTGTCGAGATTGGGCAATTGCCGCTCTACAACGCCGATCTGGAAACCGAATCACCTCCAGCCGCATGGGTTGCCTTTCGTGACCAGATCCGGGCCGCGGATGCCTTTCTGTTTGCGACTCCCGAGTACAACCGCTCCGTACCCGGGGTTCTCAAGAATGCACTGGACGTGGGATCGCGTCCGTCGGGGCGCAGCGGCATGACCGGGAAGCCGGCTGCCGTGGTGAGTGTGTCGACTGGCTCCATTGGTGCGTTCGGTGCCAACCATCATCTGCGGCAATCGCTCGTCTATCTCGACATGCCCATCATGCAGCAGCCCGAGGCGTACATCGGCGGCGTGGCGAAGCTGCTGGGTCCGGACGGAACGCTCACGCAGGACAGCACGCGGGAGTTCCTCCGCAAGTTCGTGCAGACGTTCGAGACGTGGATCGAGCGGACGATTCAGCAGTAAGCCAACCAGCACTCAGTGCGCCGGCGCGAACTCCGGTGCGTTCTGATCGAAGCTCCAGAGGAATGGCGGTTCGGCGCCGCACGTCCGGGCGTACGCGTACATCTGGCCGCGGTGATGCAGGAACTCATCGTTCATGATGTCGAAGCCCACCCAGCCGGGAAACGTCCTGTGCCACGGCGTCGAGACGATGGCATTGAGCTCCGCGTTGCCGATCGTGGCCACCGCGGCGTCGGCCTCGCCCCAGCACTGCTCAGCGAACGCGATCAGGGCCGCCTTGCTGCCGAGTTCCGCGGCGGCCGTCGCCTCGGAAGCTTCGTTAGCCGTGATCGCGCCTTTCTTCACGCCCTGCGCGGTGTCCCGTACCACCGTGCGCGACATGTGCACGGCCAGCTCGGCGGGGTTGCGCATGCCCGGGACCGGATGGCTGGTGTAGCGCTCCTCGGGAATTGCGTTGAGGAGCCGGAGATAGATGCCGTACTTCTGTCTGAACTGATTCCACATCTGATCGAGGACTTCTTTGTTCATGGCTGGAGCACCTGATGTCTGAGGTCGCAGTGCCCGTGGGGGGCCGAACCTGACTCCAACGCTACACGGGCGCGGCCACCTCGTCCAGCAGGCGGGCGGCTCGATCTGACATAGCGGCCGGTGT
>JBOHTE010000009.1:0-2511 GCA_050733555.1 Gemmatimonadaceae bacterium
AACTGGGAGGACCAAAATGCCGAGCTATCTGCTAGCGCCTGCTACCCATGGCGCTACCCATGTACGTCGTCCATGGGAGCAATAAAGTCCACTAAGTCGTTGACTCAGCGGACTTTAAATCAATAGCAGGGGCGGGACTCGAACCCGCGACCCCGGCATTATGAGTGCCGTGCTCTAACCAGCTGAGCTACCCTGCCCTGGCTTGGTCAATCAACTTTGAATCGCAAAATCTAACGCCCGCTCGACCAATGCCAAAGGCCGGGTAGCCACACGCTTCCGCTTACCCCTCCAGCATGAGAAACGTGCTGCTGTCCTGATTCGCCACGCGTAGCACGCCATCCTTGCCATCGTCGCGCGTCACGATGGCCACCTCGGTCGGCGCGTCGATCATGTGCGTCAGATGGCCCTCCGAGCCGTCCAGTGGTCCGAGCATGATCGAGATCCGGCCGTCCTGGCGGTCGTATGCCACGCCGCGCAGTGGGGCGTTCACGCTCTCGTGCTGCGCTCCGAACTCCTTGCTGTCCACCTCCACCGTTGCGGTACGGCCGGTATTGCGGCGGCTGAACTGATCCAGTGCGACGCTCCAGTTGCCCTGCGTGAATTCGGTGACCATGAATGCCTCCTGGCAGGTGTCACGTGGTCCTGCATGATCGCGCACCGCAGCGACCCCGTCCATCAGGCAACACCCTATCCGCCGTCAGGCAACCGGTGACGGGTGCCCGGCGCGTCCGCAGAATCCGCAGTCGTTGAACCCATCCCCTACATCCCTGCCTCCGGCGAATGTCCGAGCGAGAGCAGCGCCTTGCGCTGTCTCCGCTGCTCGGGCGTCTCGATGTTGGGGAGGAATGCGGTCAGCAATCCCATCGCGGGCAGAAACGAGCACACCTTGTACACGAATTCGATTCCGGTCTTGTCCGCCATCCAGCCAAGCACGGCGGCGCCAATGCCTCCCATGCCGAATGCCAGCCCGAAGAACAATCCGGAGATCATTCCCACCTTCCCCGGCACCAGCTCCTGCGCGTACACGAGAATCGCCGAGAACGCCGACGCGAGGATCACGCCAATGACGACGCTCAGCACCGCGGTCCAGAAGAGATTCGCGTACGGCAGCACCAGCGTGAACGGCAGCACGCCAAGAATCGAACACCAGATCACGTACTTGCGCCCCACGCGGTCACCCACCGGGCCACCAATAATGGTGCCCGCGGCTACGGCGCCCAGCAGAATGAAGAGATGGATCTGTGATGACTGCACCGACACGCCGAACTTGTGGATGAGAAAGAACGTGTAGTAGCTCGTGAGACTCGCGAGGTAGAAATACTTGGAGAACACGAGCGCCATGAGCACGATCAGTGAGCGCCGCACCAGTCTGGGCGACAGCGTGTGCGTCACGGCGTGGGCGCCGCCGCCCGCGCGCGGCGCGATGCGCGCGATGCCGTGCTCCCGGTACCAGCGTCCCACGTTGAAGAGAATGACCATCGCGATGAGCGCTGCAATCGAGAACCACTGCACGCTGCGTCGCCCGAACGGCAGCACGATGAACGCCGCGAGCAACGGGCCGAGCGACGATCCGGTGTTGCCGCCCACCTGGAAGAACGCCTGCGCAAAGCCGAGCCGCCCGCCCGACGCCATGCGCGCCACGCGCGATGACTCCGGATGGAAAACCGCCGAGCCCATCCCCACCATTCCCGCGGCCAGCAGCAATACCGAAAAGCTTCCGGCGCGCGAGAGCAGCACGAGCCCGGTGAGGGTGAAGCCCATTCCGGTGGCGAGCGAATACGGCTGCGGCCGATGGTCGGTGTAGAGTCCCACCAGTGGCTGCAGCATGGACGCGGTGAGCTGGTAGGTGAACGTGATGAGTCCCACATGCACGAAGTCCAGCCCGAACGCGGTCTTGAGCATCGGGTAGATGGCCGGCAGCAGCGACTGCATCATGTCGTTCAGCAGATGACAGAAGCTGATGGCGGCGAGCACGGCGAACGCGGTACGCCCTGCCTCCTCCGCCTTCTTCGCAACGGGTAACGCGCTCACGGTCTCGGTTGGTTTGGCAAGGACGAGTGTCACAGAAACAGTCCGGGCACCCCATGCCGAGGTGCCCCGTCGTGCACTGAACGATAATGTTCACGACACCAACATGCACCCGCTCACGATTCTGCTCTTCGCCACCAGCGCGTTCTTCGCCTGGAGCATGGGGAGCCATTACACAGGCGCCGTCATGGGCGCGGCGTACGGCGCGAATGCCGTGTCGCTGCGCACCGGCCTGGTGCTCGTCGCTGTGGCGGCAGTGGTGGGCAGCGTGGTGGCCAGCGTGAAGGTGGTCGACACGTACGCCTTTGGTCTGGTGTCGAGCGCCTCGCCCGTGGATGTGACCGCCGCGCTCCTGGCCGCCGCCATCACCACCACCCTCTCCACCGCCGTCAAGCTCCCCACCTCGACGATCCAGATCTACGCCTCCGCGCTCGCGGGCGTGGCACTCGTGGGACATCTCCCCATCCACGGAGCGGGCTTCGG
>JBOHTE010000010.1:0-8567 GCA_050733555.1 Gemmatimonadaceae bacterium
GGGCCGTGACACAGGGCCCGACGAGCCATGGCGCGTTAGGGCAACGGCGAGCGCGCCGCTTCTACTCTACAGCGAGTCCCTCATCGCGCCAGACTCCCATCCCGCTCCACGTCGAATCCTTCGCCACGCCAGGCTCCCATGCCCCCCGCCAGATTCACGACATCCTTCACACCACTGGCGAGCAGCATGCTTGCGGCAATGGAGGAACGTCCGCCCCCCTGGCAGTGCACCACGATGGGGCGATCGCGCTCGAGGTACGCGACCCGTGCGGCGAGCTGCCCGAGCGGCGCGAGCAGCGCTCCCGCAATATGGCCTTCGTCCCATTCCGCCTGCGCGCGCACGTCGAGGACGGTGATCTCGCCGCGCGCCAGCCGATCGCGCACTTCGCGCGGTGCCATCTGCGGCACGGTTTCCAGCAGCCGGTCAGTCTGCAGCCACGCCGGCAGCACGTCGTCGCCAAAATATCCGGATACCCGGTCCAGCCCGATCATCGCCAGTTGTCGCACCGCGCGGGCAGCGGATGCGAGATGCTCGTCTCCGGAGACGATCAGGTACAGGTCACGATCGTAGGGAAGGAGCCACCCGGCCCATGTCGTGAAGGATCGGTCGAACGGAATGTTGACGACCCCAGGCACGTGGCCGGCCGCGAAGTCTGCCGCGTGACGGGTGTCCACAACCAGTGCGTCCGCGGCGAGCACCTCGTGCAGCCGCGAAGCGGGGAGTCGCTCGGGCGGGTGGAGCTCGCCGAGCAGTCGTGGTCCATCGCGATTCATGCGCTTCATTTCCGCGAAGTATGTCGGCGGTTCGGGTTGGCCGGCGAGCACGAGTGAAACGAACGACTCGACGCCGCCGCTGTGGAAGGCCCAATTGAACATCTTCTCGTAGCCAAGCGTGGTCTGCGGCACCGCGCCGAGCGCCTTCCCACACGCCGAGCCGGCGCCGTGACCGGGCCAGAGCTGGAGATAGTCGGGGCGCGTCGCGAAGCGTTCGAGTGACGCATGCAGGTCGCGCGCGCTGCGCTCCATGGTGCCCGCCATGTGCGCGGCCTTCTCCAGCAGATCCGGTCGACCGACGTCTCCGACGAAAATGAAATCGCCGGTGAATGCCCCCATGGGCTGATCGGCGCCGGCGCCATCGGTCACAAGGAACGTGAGGTGTTCAGGTGTATGTCCCGGTGTATGAATGACATCCACGCGGACGTTGCCAACTTGGATGAAGCTGCCTTCGCGCAGCAACTCCGCGCCTTCGCGCGCGGCGAACGCGTACTGCCAGTCTGGTCCGCCGAGCGCGGAGAGCAGGAGCCTGGCGCCGGCGCGCCGCGCCAGCTCGAGACTGCCCGACACGAAGTCGGCGTGAATGTGCGTCTCCGTCACGGATGAAATGCGCATCCCGTGCGCCGCGGCGGCGTCCACATACTGCGCCACGTCCCGGTTGGGATCCACGATGAGCGCTTCGCCGCACTGTTCGCAGCCCACCAGGTAGCTCGCCTGCGCGAGCGCGTCATCGTAGAACCGTTGCAGTAGCATTTCTCAGCCCTGGATAGAGATCGAGCCTTCAGCCCGTGGCCCCATGTCGCCGGGCGTATTCGCCGGCTAGCATCGCGAGTTCCGGGCTGCGCAATCCCGCCGCCTGCGCGAGGCGAAACGACTCCGCGAGCGGCCGATGCTCGTCCAGCGCGAAGTAGGGAAGCAGCAGAGCGCCGACGCGGTTCGACGTGGCGCAGTGCACCACGACCGGGCGTCGCGCCGGATCTCCGACAACTGAGCGGAATGCGTCGAACGTCTCGTCGCTGAGCGTCGCCTGCGTCACCGGGAGTAGCACGTACTCGAGCCCCGCCGCCCGCACCGCTGCCGGCTCGTCGTATCCGCGCGGCTCGTCCGCCGCGCGCAGATCCACGACCGTGCGATATCCCGCAACCGCGAGCGCGCGCCATGCGAATTCCGCCGGCTGCCCGGCTGTGGCAATGTCGGGTACCGGACAGGCGCTGTTGGGGATGGTTCCGAGCACTGCGCGCAGCGCGCTTTCATCGGGATGCATGGTCTCGCTGTGTTTCAGGACGCAGCAAGATGTCATCAAAACCGGCGCCTGGGAACGGGTCATGTTGTTTCACACACGGCTCTCGTGCATCATCCGCCGTCATGCGCGCGTTCTTCCTCTGGTTCGCCGCTGCGGCGCTCACCGCCATTTCCGCACGCGCACAGCAGATGACATTCCCCGCGCTCCCTTGGCGGAGCGTCGAGACGCAGCACTTCGTGCTGTACTATCCGGCCGCGGCATCCGCCTGGACCCTCGACGTCGCGGCGCACATCGACGCCGTCTACGATCAGGTGTCGGCGCTGGCCGGCAACGAACCGCACTCGCGCATTACCGTGATCGTCGAAGATCCGAACAATCTCTCCAATGGTTTTGCCCTGCCATTCCTGAGCGCGCCGCTGATCTTCTTCTGGCCCACACCACCGTCTCCGGCGAGCGGAATCGGCGACAATCGTGGCTGGGGCGAAATGCTCTCGGTGCACGAATTCGCGCACATCGCGCATCTCACGCGACCGTCGCGCAATCCCTGGCGGCGCGTCCTGACCGCCCTCTCACCGGCGGATCTCGGGCCCCTCGCGCTCAAGGCGCCGCGCTGGCTCAGTGAGGGCTACGCGACACACGTCGAAGGCGTGTTGACGGGCACGGGACGCCCGCACAGCGCCTGGCGTGCGGCGGTGCTGCGCCAGTGGGCACTCGAAGGCCAGCTTCCCACCTATGCGCAGCTCGATGGCGACCAGCGTTTCCTCGGTGGGTCAATGGCCTATCTGGCCGGTTCCGCGTACCTCCAGTGGCTGGTGGATCGCTCGGGAGATTCGAGCCTCGTGCACCTGTGGCGCCGCATGAGCGCGCGCACGGACCGCTCCTTCGATGATGCGTTCGCGGGCGTGTTCGGGGGGTATCCGGCGGTTCTCTATGGCCGCTTCACCGCGCAGGTGACGGCGGACGCCGAGCGTCTGCTGCGCCAGAGCTACGCGGGCGTTCCCGCCGCCGCGCGGGATTCGGGGCAGGGAACTCTCGTCCAGGCGCTGCAGTGGAATACGGGCGCGCCGGCGATCTCGCCCAATGGAACGCTCATCGCCATGGTGCGTTCGGTGCGCGACAGACCGTCGCGCGTCGTCGTGCTCACCACGGAGCCCGATACGGCGGCGCAGTCCGCCGCGGCACGTGCCCGGGCGCGCATGCTGCGACTGGATCCGCAGGATGTCGCCGCCATCGACAGGCTGCCGCCGCCCCGCCACCTCGTTGCGACGCTCTATCCCCACGGCGGCGTTCCCTACGATCAGCCGCGTTTCATGCCGGATGGTCATCGCCTGTTGCTCGTGCGTGCCACGGGGCGGGGCGATGGCGCCCTGCGCAACGACCTCTTCATCTGGGACTTCCGGTCGAACGTCATGCGGCGGGTGACGCATGCCGGTGGCCTGCGCCATGCCGATCCATCGCCGGACGGCGAGCACGCCGTGGCCGATCGTTGTGTGGCGGGGATCTGCGACGTGGTGCTGGTCGATCTGCGCTCCGGGCGACTCCACACGATCGCGCGTGGATCGCCGCGCCTCGTTTATTTTCGCCCGATGTATTCGCGCGACGGCCAGCGCATCGTGGTAAATGTCCAGGAGCATGGTCGGTGGCGTCCGGCGTTGCTCGGGCCCAACACCAGCGCGCAGCGCCAGCGTCTCATCGGTCCCGCCGACGGCGCCAATCGCTACGACGCGGTCTTCTCCGCCGATGGCCGCAACGTGATCGTCGTCTCCGACGCGAGCGGAATTCCCAACATCGAGCGCCTGGACAGCGCGACCGGGACGGCCGTGCCGCTCACGCACGTCACCGGTGCAGCGCTCGCTCCTGCACCGGACTGGGTGCACGGTAGCATCTATTTTCTCCGTCTCCATGCACGCGGACTGGATCTCGCGATGACGCCGGACACGGCGATTCACGTCGCCCCGGCCGAAGCCGGAGCGAACCTCGAGCCTGCCGCTCGCGTTCCGCTCGCTCCCGGCGACTCGTTCACTGCGCGACCGGTGTCGCCCGACACGCCGTACGGGCTGGGTCCCCGCCGCTATCGTGTGCTGCCCTCGATCAGCATCGCTGCCGAAGGCAAGACCTTCGGGCTCACCCTGGCCAGTACGGACCCCATTGGCCGCTTCACCTGGCTCGCGCAGGGCGCGTACGGCGACCGGGGAAGCTGGCGCGGCGGCTCGCTCTCGGGCGAATGGCGCGGCAGCGTCCCGTCGCTCGGTGCACAGGTCTTCTACGCCGAGGACCACGTGTCGACCCAGCACGGTGGCATCGCCAGCTCCGGCGTACCGGACGTGGACTATCTGGGTGTGCTCGCCACCGCCACCGTTGACCAGGATCTGCTCACGAATGTCCGCCGATTTCGCGTTGGGGCATCGGTAGGCCGGCTCAACAACCGGCACGACTCGAGCAGCGCGCGATTGGTCGGCTTCGTCGTGTATTCCGCTGCCGCGGTGCAGACGAGCAAGGAGTGGCGCTTTCTCGAGCGCCTTGGGCTTCGGGGCGATCTTGGTCGGACGGCGGGGAGATCGTGGGCCCGGACATCCGGCAGCACGGAACTGACGCTCTCACACGGCTCGCTTGCGGTGGAAGGCGATGCCGCCTTTGGCGTGGTAAACAGCGACGCCGATCCCGTGGAGCAGTTCGCGATTGGCGGAGCAGCAGCGCCGCTGTTCGACTCGGATGTGCTGCCCCAGCGCATCACGATGCCCGCGCTGCCGCTCGGCATTGCGAGCGGCCGAACATTCGCGACATATCGGGTATCCCTTCCATCCCTGGCCCTGACGCCGTATTTCTGGGCAGCGAGTGCCGGCGAATCGCTGGGCCAGTGGCACCGCGTCGTCGGCCTCGAGTGGACGTTCGATATCGATGGCTTCACGCCGGCCCGCCTGCCCGGTGTGCATGCGCGAATCGGCGCCGGCTACTCGCTCGACGAGCCGTTCCGGAAGAAGGCGCGGGTGTACATTGGACTCCGCTATCGTCGCTGACGGCGCACGTCATGCACCGCAGCAACACAGGACTCCTGGGAGAGACTCCATGAACGTCAACAAGCATGTACTGCAGGGAATGGCCGCGGCGGGCGCGCTTGGCGTATGCGTCGTGCTGCTCGCGCTGCTCGCCCTGGTGATCTTGATCAGCCTGCCTGGCGGAATCGATACGACGGAGGCGTTCATCACATGGGTGAGCGTCGGGATCATGATTGTGCTCATGGTGGCCGGCCACCTCGTGTACGCGCGAACGCTCTTCCGAGCGTCACGCGGAAGGCGATTCGGCTTGTAGACCATCACACCGTTACTTCGCTTCCTGCCTCCTCGTCATTGCTGTGAGGAGGGAGGCCATGACTGACAGCGTCGAAGCACGGTGGGAACGCCATAACGAAGCCGGAAAGCGACTGCTCGGCGCAGGGGAGTTCGCCGCCGCGGAACAGGCATTCATCGCCGCCGTCCGCGAGGCCACGCTGCTTGGTGCGGACAACGAGCGACTCGCCACCAGCCTGAGCCATCTCGGACAGATCAAAACCCGACAGAAGGAGTTCGCCCAGGCAGAAGCGCTGTTTCGGCGCGCGCTTGCCATTCGCGAGCGTGTGCTTGGCAAGGATCATCCTACGCTCATTCCCGCGATCAACAACCTCGCTTCCGTGCAGGCGGCTGCGGGAAACGTGGCGCAGGCCGAGCCACTCTTCCGCCGCGCCCTTGAACTGAATGACCGGGCATTTGGCGAACAGAACGCCGCCGCCGCGGCACCACTGAACAGCCTCGCACGACTCCTCTTTCGCCGGAACGACTTCGCCGCCGCCGCGCCGCTGCTCACGCGGTTGCTCGCGATCAAGGAAGAAGCCCTTGGCGCCAATCACCCCGAGGTCGCGGCGATTCTGACAAGTCTCGCGCGAGTGCGCACGGCGGAAGGTGATCATGCCGCGGCCGAGCCGCTCGCGCACCGGGCACTCGCCATCCGCGAGCAGACGGAATCCGCGAACAGTCCCATCATTGCGACGAGCCTCGATACACTGGCCGAGGTCTGCGCCGCGAGGGGAAAACCGGATGACGCGATGCAGTTGCGGGCGCGTGCGCAGGCGATTCGCGGGCCGGCCGTGGCGGCTCCAAGGGTCAGCATCCCGAATCTGCCACCGCGTGCGCCGGAGCAGACGGCCGATCGGAAGCTGACACCGCCATTCGTGCGCCAGGTCTCTCGCGCGCCGCGCCGTACGCCGCCGCCGCGGGACAGTCTGCCGTGGATCCAACCAAGTGCGCCGGGTGCGCAGAGTGCGCCGGGTGCGCCGGTAGCGCCGTCCGCTCCTACGACGTATCGGGCATCCTTGGCACCTGCCGCTCCCGTTTCACCGCTTTCGACGAGCGTGTCGCTCGAGCCACCTGCACCACTCGCCGCAATCGCCCCACTGGCGCCAGCCGCTCCGCGTGGGGGCCGGATGTCACCCGACCTGGGAACCCGCCGCACCTCGGCACCGGTCTTCGCGCCGACGACCATGAGCACCACCGGCTCCATGAGTGCGATCATGGTGCCGCTGGGTGCTGCGGACATCTTCATGTCGCAGGGCGCCACGGCATCACGGTCCAGCTCCACGGCGGAGCTGGCTCAGTATCCGCGGGCCGAGCATCCCGTGGCGACGGGAGCTGTAAGCGCCGCAGCGACGGCGGTGACCGCGGACGCGATGGGGGACCCGGCGCCACGCCACAGCTCCGTGTCTGCCGCTGACATGACGGATGGCGCCACCGAGCGGTCGTTCCGGATTCGCCGCTCGGGATTGCGCATGCCGCAGTGGCTCTCGGATCCGCGCCGGCCGTGGCTCAAGGCGGTGGCGGGCACTTCAGTTCTCGTCATTCTGGGTGCCAGTGCGTGGGCACTCACGCAGCACGCGTCCGCGGCACACGCCGAGACGCCTGGCACGACCATGGTGCAGCGCGAGCAAGGCGCCACGCTTGCGCCCGCGCCACAGGTCGCGGCCCCCGAGCCATCGGTCCCCACTGAGGCCGACCGAATGGCGACCGCAGTCATGCCGCAGCAACACGGCGCCGCGCCGCGTCCATCCGATGCGCACCCGAGCGCCACGCATGCGCCGGCTGATTCGCATGCCACCAAGGGTGATGTGGACTCGCTCGTCCTGCCGCAGTTGCCGAAGATCAGGAACGTTGACAAGGTGACGAACGCCATTGGCGAACGGGCGACGAATCGCGCGGACTCCCTGGGCCGCACCGTCACGATCAAGCCACCCGCCTTCGGCAAACCGTAGCGTCGCTGCAACTCTTTCCATCTCCGGCGTGCGGGGGTAGCGTTGAGACATGACCGCCTCCGCTGCGGGAGAATTCATGTCGGGTGGTTCGGGCGTCGGTGAAGCATCAGCGGCGGCTGCCGGAATGCCTGTGGCAGGTGATCCGCTGCTTCGGGCGATGCGCGCTGTCTCGCACCAGAATTTCGAGGTGCTCGGCGACATAGGGCGGAGCACCAGCGACCGGGTCACGCTTCTCGCGCGCGAAGTGGCATCGACCAATCTGGTCGCGCTTCGCCTCGAGCCGCGCGGCGACGAATTCAGGTTGCATGTCATGCGGGCGCTGGACGAGAGCATCCCCGCCACGGAGTTGAGCTGTCCCGACTGCAATGCGCCGCTGCAGCCCAGCGTCCATTTCTGCCCGCGATGTGGCGCCGATGCGTCCAGTGTGGTGATGCCGGCGGCCTCGGTCGGCACCGCCGAGGATGCGTTGCTCGATGTCGTGCGCGATGCCGCGCGAGGTGCGTACGAAGTGCTCGGCGAGATGCCGCGCGCGGATGGCGCGGGCTCCATCTTCTTCGCGCGCGAACTGACCACCGGCGCCATTGCCACGTTGCGCCTCCGTCGCAACGCGGCGCCCGAGCACGGCGCGAGCGCGTACTCCCTGCGGGTCACCAGCGTCGTCAAGCCGCTCGTGGCGGCGATTGCGCCAGCCGCGGCGGGCGAGCACCGTCGGGCACTGGCGCAGCCCACGCCGCGCCGCGCGACGCCGCAGGAAATCCTGGTGCCACTGTCCCTGCCGGTTCCGGAGGAGGAGTCGCATCGGGCGCGCCGCCCGCCTCGCGAGCTGATCGTGGGCGGTGCGCTCGCGACGCTCGTCGCGGTGGGATTGGCGGGCTATGCACTCTGGCGACATGCTCTGCCCGATGCCACGCGCGCCATTGCCACATTCACCATGAGCGATGCGCGACCTCGCGCCAGCGCGGCGGCGCTAACGAATCCTCTGCCAGATTCGGCGCGCGTTGAGGTCGCCGCGGATCTCCCGGACCAGGCGCACGTGACGGTCAACGGTGCGCCGCTGCCATCCGGGATCATTACCGTGGCTCCCGGTCGCTACACGTTTCAGGTCACGGCGCCCGGCTTCGTCACCACGACCGAGCAGCTCAGCGTGAAGGCGGGTGAGACACTGGCGTGGACGCCGCAGTTGAGACGGGAGGGGAGCGTTCGCGCCGCACAGCCTGCGTCGCGGCGTGCCGCGGCGCCGCCATCCACCGCGGTGGCCGCGGTGGCCGCGGTG
>JBOHTE010000011.1:0-1485 GCA_050733555.1 Gemmatimonadaceae bacterium
CCGTGGGATAGAGCTGCCTTGGAGATGGACTTTGCACTAAAACACTTACAGGAAAATGGACTGATCGTGCTCCCAGAGGCACCGACACCCACGACGCCTGCCCTGATAATCGAGTGGTTCGAACTGATTACGACGCGAGAACATTTGCAGGCCGAGGTCGCATGCTTACCGGGTGCCTGGCATGGAGCGATTGACTACATGGATGGGGCCGCAGGACACAACGCCTTCAGTTTTTGGGATTTGGATGATTTCGTGAGTCGGTTTGGATGTCCTGTGTTTCGTGAAATGGCTGAGGCGCTCGAACGGTCGGCTGATCGTGCGGAAGGCAGCGCTCGTGACTCTGGTTCGTGATGCAGGACCAGATCCGTCCGCCACTCTCTAACAGCCGCGTCGTGGCGCCGTTGAACCGCCCGGGGATTGCCGGCTCTCCCGCACTTTGTGTGGTTCGGGACGCCTATCGACCACGGACCACGGCACCATACCCGAGGTGCAAACGATCAGCGGCGGACCCGACTGCCTCTATCCACACACAGTGCGGGAGAGCCGACGAACCCGGGGCGGTTCATATCGCCATGGCTGTGCGCCTGGGGGCGGCAACCATGACCTCACGCGCAAAATTCCGGATAGGGCCGATTCGGCATTCGCCTCATTCTTAAAGAATGCAGCGGCGTACAATTCGATTGCGCGTTGGGCCGACTTCCCCTATTATAGCGTTATAATCTTCATCTCCAATGTGCGGTCGCCGACTACGCGAATCATCATCCGTGGGAGCGCGAACCCACATCGTTGTCAGACCGTCCCGCCATAGTTCCCCCCTGCCCCTGTATTGGGGTTCTCCGCCGATCCAGCTTGTACTCCACCTGCGCACATGTCCCACTCCGACCAGGGAATCACCCTCACGACAGAGCAGAAGGCCATCGTCTCCCATAGGGGAGTTGACCTGCACATCGTCGCCTGTGCCGGTGCAGGGAAAACGGAGGCCATCTCGCGCCGTATTGCAGCCCTCATCAACGAGAACGTGCCACCGGAGTCGATAGTCGCCTTCACATTCACGAATCGTGCGGCCGACGAACTGAAGAATCGGATCTGCAACTGCCTGAGAGACGAGTCAGGTGGGAAGGGCAGGCTTGACTGGATAGCACCGATGTTTGTGGGGACCATTCATTCATATTGCTTGCAGCTACTTTGGCGCCTCGACGCCGGATATGGAACGTACGATGTTCTCGATGTACATCGCCACGCTGCACTCTTGCATCGTGAGCGCGAACAGATAGGGCTGCACAGACTCATAGCCGGGCGCTGGAACTCCATTAACGAGTGGATCAAATGCGTCGACGTTATCGCGAACGAACTCATTGATCCAGGTCAACTCGCAGGTAGCGAGGTGGGAGAAGTGTACGCGAAGTATCTGAAAATGCTCGATGAGTATCACTTTCTCACGTTTGGATTGATGATCGCGAAGGCAGTCGACGCACTCCAGCACCC
>JBOHTE010000012.1:0-1522 GCA_050733555.1 Gemmatimonadaceae bacterium
GTGGGATACCGCGACGCATACTCGGCGGCGCGGAGCGGAACGAGCATGACGAGCGCGATGGCGAGCGCGCACAGCGATGCATATACCGTCGTGCGATACGCGCGCGCCTCACCAAATCGCTCGCGCACGCTGGAGAAGAAACGCGCGGTGAGAATCGCCAGCACCGGCAGCAGCGGATACATGAAGCGCGGGCCGAGATAGAAGCCGTTGTGCCAGTACGCCCAGTAGAGGCCAAGGAGGAGCGCGGAGCTCGCGAGGAGATAGCGGTCGAAGCGATTCAGCTTGCGGGTGAGGGCGAGTGTGGCGATGGCGGGGACGAGCGATGGAATCGGCGTCTCCAGGAAGTACGTCTGGAGCCGAAGAAAGTAGTCGTTCAGGAGCTCGAGCCCGCGCACCGGCGTATGCGAGAAGCCAAGTGGCGAGGTGTGGAAGCCAATGGCGTGGCTCTTTCCCCAGAGCAGTTCGTAGCCGAAGAGCAGGGCCGAGCCCGTGGTGCGCGCGTTCACCCAGAGGAGCATGGCGAGCGGCAGTGCGACGCCGAGTGCCGCGGGGAGTGCATCCTTCCAGCGGGCCGGCGTGCGCAGCGCGCGCCAGAGATACCAGGCGCCGGCGGGGAGCGCGAACGCCACCGCGTCGGCCGGGCGAATGGTGGCAGCCATGCCGAAGCCGAGTCCACTGAGCAGCGCCAGCCAGGGACGCGGAGTCTCGGAGGTCATGACCTTCGCCAGCGCGGCCATGCCGATCACGAGCCAGGTGAGCACCGTGACGTGGTTCATGTACGAGCCGGCCATGAACGCCGTGAACGGCGCGAACGCGAGGAGCGGCAGCGCGCCCAGCGCCACGGCGGCGCGCGGCTCCGCGATGCGCACGTACACGGAGAACGCGAGCACGGTGATGGCGCCGAACACCGGACCCACGAGCCAGGGTGCGTGCAGCAGCACGCCGATGGCGAGCATGGCCGGCCCGCCAATGGGGAACTGCGCGAAGTAGCGCCCGTTGGTGTCCACGATGTTGATGCCGCTGAAGAACTCGGGGTGCGCGGCGACGGGCACGGCGAGGTGCCCGTGCGCGAGCATGTTCGCCTGCACCATCTGCACGATCTCGTCGATGAGCAGCGGGTGTGCACTGAACACGAACCGCGCGATGAGGGCGTACGCGGCGAAGGCAGCGAGCGCGATGCCGATCGAGACAGCGAGCGGCCGGCGTGTGAATAGCGCGATGGGGCGAGCCGTGGCATCGGGTCGCCAGAGCCACTTCAATCCACGCGATGCCGATGAGATGGCGAGTACGAGGCCGAGGCCAAGCGCAATGGCGCTGCCATAGATCCAGTCGGTGCCATTCTGCGCGTAGCCTGGGGCGCTCACGCCGCCAGGAATCCAGTTGGCGATGGGCAGGAATGCGAGACAGGCAATGACGGCTGCCGCGAGCGCGAACGGCACGCGGAGCGATGCAGTACGGTGTTCAGTCACTCACCAGTTCTCCTGTCGGCGGCCGACGCGACGGCCGCTGCCAGGGCGCTCGT
>JBOHTE010000013.1:0-12805 GCA_050733555.1 Gemmatimonadaceae bacterium
GCCCGGCGACGCGCACGATTGATTTCCCCGGTCGCACGATCGTGCCGGGGCTGCAGGATGCCCACGGCCATCTACTGGGGCTGGGACAGTCGCTGAGCGAGGTGGACCTCAACGGCACCAACTCGTACCAGCAGGTGATTGCGCGCGTCGTGGAGCGTGCGAAGCGCACGCCGGCCGGACAGTGGGTCACCGGCAACGGCTGGGACCAGAACGACTGGGGGAACACGAGCTTCCCGACGCACGACGCGCTCTCGCGTGCGGTGCCGGATCACCCCGTGGCGCTCAGTCGCGTGGATGGCCATGCCGTGCTGGCGAACGCGAAGGCCATGGCACTCGCCGGCGTGACGAAGGCGACGAAGGATCCGGCGGGCGGCCGCATCGTGCGACTTCCCGACGGGTCGCCAAGTGGCGTGTTCGTGGACAATGCGCAGGCTCTGATCTACCGCGTGATTCCTCCACTGACGCACGATCAGACGCGGCAGGCACTGCAAGCGGCGGCGGCCGACGCCAATCGCTGGGGACTTACTGCGGTCACGGACCCGGGCGAGCCGGAGCAGGCGATCGATGCGCTCGAGGGGCTCGCGAAGAGCGGCGCGCTCACGCTGCGGGTGTACGCTCTCATTGCGGACGACTCCGCCGAGATCGCGCATTACTTCGCGCGCGGTCCGCAGAGCGCGCTCTACGACGGGCACCTCTGGATTCGCGCCATCAAGCTCTATGCGGACGGCGCGCTCGGCTCGCGCGGGGCCGCGCTGCTCGATCCCTACAGCGATGACCCGGGGAACTCCGGGCTGCTGGTGAGCGCACCAGGGCACATCCAGCATGTCGCGATCGAGGCGCTGCGCCACGGCTTCCAGGTGGCGACGCACGCCATTGGCGATCGCGGGAATCGCATCGTGCTCGACGCGTACGAGGCCGCGCTCGACTCGGTGCCCACAGCCGATCACCGCTTCCGCATCGAGCACGCGCAGATTCTCGATCATGCGGACATCCCGCGATTCGCGCAGCTCGGCGTGATTCCCTCCATGCAGGCCACGCACCAGACGAGCGACATGTACTGGGCGGAGCAGCGGCTGGGCGGCGGGCGGCTGTATGGCGCGTATGCCTGGCGATCGCTGCTGAACACGGGCGTGATCGTTCCCAACGGCACCGACTTCCCCGTGGAGGCGGTGAATCCGATGCGCACGTTCCACTCGGCGATCAGCCGCGAGGACGAGAACAACTGGCCGCCCGGCGGCTGGCATCCCGAGCAGAAGATGACGCGCGAGGAAGCGTTGAAGTCCATGACCATCTGGCCTGCATACGCCGCGTTCGAGGACAGGCTCATGGGCTCGCTGGAGCCGGGAAAGTATGCGGACTTTGTCGTGCTCGATCAGGACATCATGACGGCGCCCGCAGAGCGCATTCTGCAGACCAACGTCGTGGCGACGTACGTGGGCGGGGTCGCCGTGTATGAGCGCAAGTAATCCTGGCGATCCGTCCTCGCCCGAACCATCCAACTCCCCGATCCTTCCATGCTCGCTGAGACTTCGATCACATTTCTGAAGCGTCTGCTCGACACACCCGGTCCCTCGGGATTTGAGTCCGCGCCGGCGACGGTGTGGCGGGAGGAGGCCGCACCCTTCGCGCAGGTGAGCGGCGACGTGCACGGGAACAGCATGGCGCGCGTCAACGGTGACGGCGGTCCGACCATCATGATCGCGGGACACATCGACGAGATCGGCGTCATTGTGCAGCACATCGACGATGACGGCTACGCGCACATCGCGTCCATCGGCGGCTGGGATCCGCAGGTGCTGGTCGCGCAGCGCATCCGCTTCCTCGGTGCCACGGGCGACGTGTACGGCGTGGTGGGGAAGAAGCCCATTCACCTCATCAAACCCGGCGATCGCGACAAGGCATCGAAGATCACGGATCTCTGGGTGGACATCGGAGCCACGAACAGAAAGGACGCCGAGAGCCGGCTGAGCGTGGGCGATCCGGGAGTCATTGATTCGAATACGATGGATTTCCCGAACGGGCGCATCGTATCCCGCTCGATCGACAATCGTGTGGGGGCGTTCGTGGCGCTGGAAGCGCTGCGCCGGTACGCGGCGCAGCCGGCCAGCGCGACGGTCGTGGCCACGGCCACGACGCAGGAGGAAATCGGCTATCGCGGCGGCGGCGCCGGGGTGGGCGCACACGCCCTGCGCGCCCAGATGGCGATTGTCGTGGACGTGACGTTCGCCACCGATCATCCCGACATCGAGAAAAAGGAGCTGGGTGATCACGCCCTCGGCAGCGGGCCCGTGCTCACGCGTGGATCCATCATCTCGCCGGTGGTGTTTCGACTGCTGCGCGCCACGGCGGACGATCTCAAGGTGCCCTACACGGTGCAGGCCGCGGGGCGCAACACCGGGACCGATGCCGATGCCATTCACATCGCGCGCGAAGGCATCGCGACGGCGCTGGTGTCGGTGCCGAACCGGTATATGCACTCGCCCAACGAGATGATCGCGCTGGACGATCTCGACCGCACGATCACGTTGATCGCGGAGAGCTGCCGGCGCGTGACCGGGGAGACGGACTTCACGGCCCGCTGAAGAAACCAGGCGGGCGCTGAGGAACGGCGGGCGTGGCCCGCTGCCGTTCCCCGCCAGCCGCGTCCCTCACGGCATCCGGAAGAGCAGCGGCAGCTGCACCAACTGCTTCACCTTTCGCCCGCCCGCGTTCGCCGGACGGAACCGCCACGCGGGCAGCACCTCCCGCACGGCCGCGGCGAACAGGTCGTTCGAGGCCTCCAGCATGCGCACCGTCGACAGGTTCACGCGGCCCGAGGTATCCACCACGAACTGCACGACTACCTCGCCGCTCGTGCGGGCCCGCTCGAGCATGGCCGGATAACGCGGCCGCGGGTTGCCTGGCAGCGCCAGGGCGGGCTGCTCCACCTGCGCAGCAGTGTACGGCGATTCCGATCCATCGTTCCCCGGCAGTTCGCCGCCGGCCATTCCCGGAGAGTCGGGAGGTCCTGGGGAGAAGTCGTGCCCGGTCGCGAGGAGCGATGAGATGTCGATCGTGGGCGGTTCGCCCTGAATTGTGTTGAGAATGAACCGCGGCAGGAGCGGCGTTGATGGGCGTGGCGGAGCCGTCGCGGGCCGCGACACCGTCCTCGGAGGCGGCGCAGGCGGATGGTGCGTCGCCGGTACGCTGTAGTAAATGTCCGGCGGCGCCTGTTTGCTGGACGGATGTTCCCCAGCGTGCGCCGTGACGGCGACGAGCAGCATGATGAGCACCGCATGGATCGCGACGCTGGCCGCGGGGCCGCCTGTGCCGCGCCGCGGGAGCCGCCGTGACTCGATGAGGGTTGCGAGCATGCCGGAACCTCCACAGCGCTGAAGGTGAGCTGGACCACGCCAACACTCCTTCGGCCACAATGGGGTCTCGAGATGACGCATGGGCGTGCAGCTCGATTACGAAACGGGTGCGGAAGGATTACGAATCGGCAGCGCGGCGTCCCACAGCCGAGACGGCACGTCCCAATTCCGGACAGGCAACGATTTTCGCGTGGCGTTGTCTAACCAGATAATCCGTTGTCAGACACACGGATAGCGTTTCGCGAGCCGTGGCCCGATCCTTTCTACAGGCGCTGGCGTGACCATCAGCCCGCTCGAAGTGCTCGAACGCACACGGTCGTACGTCGTCGTTGATGAAGAGCGCGCGCTCGTCGAGCGCGAGCTCTCCCATCAGTACCAGGTCGTGCGGCACCTGGGACGGGGCGGGATGGGCTCGGTGTATCTCGCACGCGATGTCGCCCTGCACCGTCACGTCGCGCTCAAGGTCCTTCACGCTGACGCCGAGGCGATCGCGGAATCTCGCGCCCGGTTCCTGCGCGAGGCCCGGCTGTCGGCGCAGCTCACACACGCGGGGATCGTCCCGCTCCATTCATTCGGCGAGACGCCGCGCCTCATGTACATGGTCATGCACTACGTGTCGGGCGAATCGCTTGGGCAGCGATTGCGTCGCGAGCATCGCCTGCCGCACGGGGAGACGCGTACGATTCTGCGCGACGTTGCCGCAGCGCTCGACTATGCACACCGGCAGGGAGTGGTGCATCGCGATCTCAAGCCGGAGAACGTGTTGCTGTGCCGGGAGGCACACCAGGCGCTCCTGGCGGACTTTGGCGTGGCCACGCGACGCTCCTGGGACCCCGTGCGCGGCGAGCTGCATCGGGCCTTTGGCACACCGCACTTCATGTCGCCCGAACAGGCGATGGGCGAGGTGGACCTCGACGGCCGGAGCGACATTTATGGGCTGGGGGTGCTGGGGTTTCTGATGCTGTCAGGCCGGCTGCCGTTCATCGGCGGGACCTTCGAGGAAATCGCGGCGAAGCATCTGAACGAACGGCCGCCATCGCTCGCGCGGCTCGCGCCCGGCGCCCCGCGCGATCTCATCGCGACGATCGAGCGGTGCCTGGCCAAGGACCCGTCCAACCGCTGGCATCATGCCAGCGAACTGTGGGACGCGCTGACCCGCAAGCACTGGATGTTCTGGAGCGGACGCGCGCGCTAGTCTCCAATTCAGTATACTGTTTGTCCGGCCCGGACTCCCGGCGCCGTGTTCGTCGTCCTCCCCTTCGCGCACCCACATGTCACACGAGCCTCCCCGGCCGCTCGCGCCGCTCGCCCACGCTACCCGTCGCCGCACGCTGGTCGCACTCGCCACACTCGTGCTCCCGGTCGCGACGGGCGCACTGCCGGTCGTCGCTGGTGTGCTCTGCGCGCCGGCGGTTACCGCGCAACAACGCGCCGAGGGCGCGCCGCACCCCGACTTCACGAAATTCGACCGGTACGTCGCGCGGGCCGCCAGCGACTGGCATGTGCCCGGGATGGCGATTGCCGTCGTCAAGGACGATTCGCTGGTCTTCGCCAAAGGCTACGGCGTCATCGAGATCGGGAAGCCCGCCCCCGTCACGCCCGACACACGCTTCGCTATTGGATCCACGACCAAGGCCATGACCGTCGCCGCCCTCGCCATGCTGGTGGACGAGGGAAAGTTGCACTGGGACGATCGCGTGATCGATCATCTGCCGAACTTCCGGCTGTATGACCCATACGTCACGCGCGAACTCACCATCCGCGACCTGCTGACACATCGTACGGGACTTCCCGGCACGGATCTGCTCTGGATATTCAACAGTTATCCGGCCTCCGAGGTGATCCGGCGCCTCCGCTACGTGAAGCCGGAATCCTCCTTCCGGTCGCGCTGGGACTATCAGAACATCATGTTCGCCGTGGCGGGA
The DNA here is from genome assembly GCA_050733555.1 of Gemmatimonadaceae bacterium. Taxonomy (GTDB): domain Bacteria; phylum Gemmatimonadota; class Gemmatimonadetes; order Gemmatimonadales; family Gemmatimonadaceae; genus JADGGM01. The sequence goes on from JBOHTE010000013.1 coordinate 5,279, forward strand.
GCGATCGTGGAACAGGCGTCGGGCATGTCGTGGGCGGACTTTGTGCGACGGCGTATCTTCGCGCCACTCGGCATGACCGAAACGGTCCCCACCGTGGCCGCGATCACCGGACAGCCTGACGTCGCCGTGCCGCACGCCGACGTGCGCGACACGGTGCGCGTAGTTCCGGTGCGGACCACCGACGCCATCGCCCCCGCCGGGTCGGTCTGGTCCAGCGTGCGCGACATGTCACGCTGGATGCGGTTCATGCTGGACAGCGGGCGCATCGGAACAACGCGACTCATTGCTCCGGAGACGTTTCGCGAGATCGTCGCCCCGGAAATGCGCGTGCCGCTGGACATGTATCCGGCGCTTTCGCTCTCCCGGCCGCGCGTGTTCATGTACGCGCTCGGCTGGTTCGTGCAGGACTATCACGGTCAGATCGTCTGGATGCACACCGGCAGCATCGACGGCATGAGCGCACTCATTGCGCTCCTGCCCGAGCAGCGCGCGGGCGTGTACGTGCTCGCCAACCTCGACCACGCCGAACTGCGTCATGCGCTCATGTATCGCGTGCTCGATCTGTACGAGGGGAACGCGCCGCGCGACTGGAGCAGCGAGCTGCACACGCTCTACGGGACTCTGGCACAGCATGAGCGCGACGCGAAGCAGAAACGCGCGAGCCAGCGCGTCGCGGGCACGCATCCTTCTCTCCCGCTGGAGCGCTACGCCGGCATGTACAGCGATTCGACGTATGGCAACGTCGTCGTGACCACCGGCGGCGACGCGCTCCACTTCGGCTTTGCCGGTGGAACGGCGAGGCCGCTGGAGCACTGGGATTACGACACGTTTCGCGCGCGCCCCGATACGCCGGTGGATGGCGACCTGTTCATCACCTTCGCGCCGGACGGAGCCGGACATGTGAGCGCACTGCGAGTGTTCGGCGTGACGTTCACGCGCGCCGCGAACGATTCGCTCGGATCGTGAATGATGAAGCATCCGGAGTGATGGCCGCGACTCCCGTCGCGGCGACGCTCCGGATGGTCAGGGTGCCGCGAGTTTCTCGAAGAACGCGTGCCGCACCTTGGCCACCTTGGGTGCCACGACGACCTGGCAATAGGGGGTGAGCGGGTTGTTTGCGTAGTAGTCGTCGTGGTACGCTGGCGCGGGATAGAATTCCGGCGCGGGCAGCACCTCGGTGACCACGGGATTGCGCCAGAGGTGCTGCGCCTCGAGCTCCGCGATCACGGACTCGGCTTCCGCACGCTGTTCAGGCGTGTGGTAGAAGATCGCCGACCGGTACTGCGTCCCCACGTCCGGCCCCTGACGATTGCGCGCGGTGGGATCGTGGATGGTGAAGAATACGACGAGCAGATCGTGATAGCTCAGCTCGCGCGGATCGAAGGTCACGCGCACGACTTCCGCGTGACCGGTCCGCCCGGTACACACGTCCTCGTACGACGGACGGGCCACGGTGCCACCCGAGAAGCCCGGCTCGATGCGCTCGACGCCGCGGAGCTGGCGGAACGCCGCGTCGAGGCACCAGTAGCACCCTCCGGCAAGCGTCGCAATTTCCTGTGTCGCCGTGTCTGACATGTCTCCATCCTCACCACCGGGGTCCATCAGAGCAACGGTTGTGCGCACACGGGAAGTTCCCGGATACGCTACTTCAACCGTGGCGATGTCGTGCGCGGCGCCTTGATGCACGCGGGCCATGTCGTCGGGAAGCGGCGGAAGCGGCCGCGCGCGGCGCTCTGACCGCTCGTGTTTCCGCTCCTGGCCTGAGCCGAATCTCGCGCGGCCGCCAGCGCGGCAAGATCCACGCGATCTCGCGCGATCATCGTCGGATCCTCCGATGCGAGATAGACGAGCATTGCCGTGAGCGTCGCGTTCGACTTGAGATCGTCGAACACGATCTTGTCGTACGTGTCGCGATTCGTGTGCCAGGTGTAGTTGCCGTAGTCCCATGGCAGCGCCCCGAGTCCGAATGCCGGCAGCCCATAGCACGAGAACGAGAAGTCGTCACTGCCGCCGCCGGCCGGGAGTCCCGCTCCGCCAAAGTTGACCTGCGCCTTGAACTCCGTGGGCACCTTGTCGAGCCACTCGGCGATGTGCGTCGCGGCATCGGGCAGTCCCGCTCCGCTCATGCGCACGATGCGTCCCGTGCCGTTGTCCTGGTTGAAGAGCGCCTGCAGCCCTTTCAGCACCTCGGGATGATCCTCGGTAAACGCCTTCGATCCCACCTCTCCTTCCTCCTCGCCACTCCAGTGTCCCACGAGGATCGTCCGCCTGGGGTGCGGATACACCTGCTTCAGGATGCGCATGGCTTCCATCATCGTGAGCGTGCCGGTGCCGTTATCGGTGGCGCCCGATGATCCGTCCCACGAATCGAAGTGGGCCGACATCATCACGTACTGGTCGGGGAGCTCCGTCCCCTTGATCTCCGCGATCGTATTGAATACCGGCCGCTCACCGAGCAGCTGCGCATCCAGGTTCATGGTGATCTTCGGATGCTGGTTGTTCTCGGTGAGACGGAACACGAGCCCGTAGTCCTCGCAACTGAGCGCGATGGCCGGCGCCCTCTTGTCGTACGTCTCGAAGATCTCGATGGTCCCCCAGCCGTTCTTCGGGCGCGAGGTGATGATCCCCGCGACGCCGCCTTCTTCGAGGCGCAGACCCAGCTCGCCGGTGCCGATCGCCAGACTGTACCCCGTGCCGCGCACGTTGCGTCCGCCCCATTCGCGCTGCACCGCGGTGCGCAGACTGTCCATGCGCGCGCGTGACGCGGGCGTCGCGTTGGTGTCCCAGTCTTCCCGCGGCCGGCAGGTGGGTTGCGGCGCTGCCACCAGAATGAACTTGCCCTTCGCGTTCGGCAGCCACTTCACGAACTCGGTGCTGTCGGCGAAGCGCGGCAGGATGATCGTGCTCGCGGTCAGGTCCTTCTTCCCCGTACCGGGGCTGTCGCCGAGCATGGTCCCTTCGAGGGAGCGCACGCGCGGCGACACGAGATCAATGTGCGAGTAGCCGCGGCGCCAGCCGCGCCAGGTGCCGAACTGCTCGTTGCGCGCGTCAATGCCCCACGCCTTGTACGTGCGCACCAGCCAGTCGTTGCCAAGCTTCTGTTCGGGTGACCCGGTGAGCCGCGGACCAATCGAGTCGAAGAGCTGCTCGGCGAGGTGCTCGGTTTCGGAGCTGTCCATTCCGATGGCCCAGATGCGCTTGATCACCGGGTCATCCGCGGGGAACGTCTGCGCGGCGAGTGTGCGCGCGGAGGCGGCGAGCGTGGTGGCGCTCAGGGCGAACACGAGGACTGTACGCATCTGTAGGAGACTGAAGGAATTGGTGGGAAACGACAGCTGTTGCTTCGCCGGGAACGCTACATCCAGATACGGAGCCGCTGTCCAGTACGTTGAAGGTTCGCGAACGATCGGCGGCGCGGATGTATGTGGGCGAGTGCACTCCGCGGTGGCGCCACCCGGCAACCGCTGCTTCGCTAGAGTGGTCGGAACAGCATATCCAGGCGAAGCGTGAACGGAGCAGAGGCCCGCGCCGGGTGCCAGCTGGCCGGACCGCCCATGCCGCGCATCATCGACATGCTGCGGGAGGGAGCCGTCCGCTGCGTCGCGTCATCCCACAGGGGCCACCTGGTACTGCTCGAGCGTTCCATCCGGCATTTCGTACGTCCACACGCGCAGCGTACGGCTGGGGCAGACCACCCGATAGCTGCGCTCCACCATGCCGCCGCGATCAGACTGCCCCGTCTGTTCGAAAACGGTCGGTGCACCGAGTGGAGAGAGCCCGGACTTGAAATCCTCGAGCGCCTGGGCGCTGAAGTAGGCGTTGGCGTTCGCCGTAAAGAGCGACCGGTCGATGGTGCCGTGCTGCAGTCCTGCGAAGATCGCGCGCGCGCGCGTCGTACGGCTCGAGGCCAACGAGTCCTGATGCGTGAAGAGCAACTGCACGATGCCGCGGGTGATCGCGCCATACGCCGGGGCGGCATCCTGGTTCGTGAGCACCACCACCGCGGCACTGTCGTCCGGGAAGACGGCGTTCATCGCGGTGAATCCGGACACCTCGCCGGTGTGCGAGATCGCGCGGTGGCCGTTCATCATCCCCACATCCACGCCAAGCCCGTAGCCCGAGCTGACACCGTCGCGCAGCAGCACGGTGGTCTCCATCGTGCGGTACGACGCCGGCGAGAGCAGCGACTGATGGATCATCGCGATGTCCCACCTGGCCAGATCACTCGGCGTCATGGCGAGCTCCCCGGCGCCGAACATCCACCCGGGCGCCGTCGACGGGCCGGCACGCAACGGGCCGAGCGCGTAGCGCAGGTATCCCACGGGCTGCACGGATGACGGTCCCATCGCATCGAAGTCGACCGCGCTCGTCATGCCAAGCGGCTGGAGAATTTTCGTGCGGATGAACTGGAAGAACGGCGCACCGCTCACGTTCTGCACGATGAGCGCCGCGATCACGAAGTTGGTGTTGCTGTATTGCCAGCGCGTCCCGGGGTCGAAATCGAGCGGCTGACGCGCCCAGTGATCGAGAATGCCCTCGGGACTGATCGGCTTCTCCATGCTCGGCGGCACGTAATCCTGTGGCCAGAAATCCTGATAGCCGGACGTGTGCGACAGGATCTCGCGAATCGTGACCTCGTTGCCGCGCGTGAGGCCGGGCACGTACTTCGACACGGGATCATCGAGCGAGAGCTTCCCGTCCTGCTGCAGGAGCAGGATGGCCGCCGCCGTGAACTGCTTGCTGATCGAGCCGATGCCGTAGCGCATGTCGGCGGTCGCGGCCACGCGCGGTTCGAGCTTCGCCGCGCCATAGGCATGCGCATACACCAGTCGGCCGTGCTGAACGACCGCAATGGACGCACTCGGCACGCCGGTGGTCGCCAGCACCGCTGCGGCGATGGAGTCCACCTGCGCATCGAGACGACCGGTGGACGCGTTGTCCTGCGCGATGATCGGGCGAGGGAGAGTCGCCACGGCGCAGAACAGGCTGGCGACAAGGAGAGCGATTCGGGTTGACATGCGCATACGTTCACCTCGGCGCATCGGCGCGCGCAAGGGGATGCCCCGGCGGGCGGAGCAGCGACTCCGCCAGCCGCGGTTCCCGCTAGTCCTTCACCCCGAACTGCTTGTCGAAGTACGCGACCGTCGCGGAATCGGCGATGCTCCACGAGTGGTGTCGCAGGAAGCCGTGAATCTCGTCCGGCAGCACCAGTTCCTCGAACGACACACCCTGGGCCGACAGGCGCCGCGCAAGGTCCACCGTCTGATGGAAGTGCACGTTGCGATCGTCGTCGCCCTGGATGAGCAGGACGGGACTCTTCCAGGTGGAGATGGAAGCCACGGGCGAGGACTTCCACGCGACATCCAGCGCCTGCTTGATGTCGCCCTTCTCGTAGCGAAGCTGCTGGTCCGTCAGGCGCGAGCCGAACTCCGAAACCCAGTCGTGTACGCCGTGCATGTCCACGCCGGCCCTGAAGATGTCGGAGTTGCGCGCGAGCGCGAGCGCGGTGAGCAGCCCGCCGTAGGAGCCGCCCCAGATGCCGATGTGTCGCGCATCCACAAACGGGAGCGAGCGCAGATACACCCCGCCCGCCCTTACGTCCTGATATTCCGACGCGCCCCACGCGCCGGCATGCGCGGGATGGTGATAGTCATGGCCGTAGCCGATGCCCAGCCGGTAGTTCACCGAGAGCACGACGTAACCGTGATTGGCGAGATACTGATTCACGGCGTACGAGTTGGAGTAGTAGTCCATGTAGTGCCAGCCGAGCAGCATCTGCCGTGGCGGACCGCCATGCACGAACACGACGCCCGGCTTCCTGGCGGCGCCGCCGTCGCGCCGGAAGAGCTGACCGTGCACCACGGTGCCATCCGCCGCCTTGAACGTCACCGGCTTCGGAATGACCAGTGCGGACGTCGGGAAGTCCGTGGGAATGACGTCTTCGGCAAGCACACGGGGTGCACCGCCGTTGAGCGCGACGACCATGGGCAGCGGCGGCCGCTGCGCGCCGGCGCCAATGAATGCGACGCTGCGGCCATCGCCCGTGACCGCCGGCGTCCACTCGAGGCCCTCACCCGACGTGATGGCCACCGGCGCGGCGCGATCCACCGGTACACGATAGAGATGCCGGCGATCCGCGTCGCCGGGCGTCGTGCCCGTATTGGCGTTGTACACGATGGCCGACGCGTCCGGCGTCATGGCGATGTATTCCGCCATGAACGCGCCCGGTGTGAGGAGCAGGGGCTTGCCGCCCGCCTCGGGCACGGAGTAGAGGTGTGGCCAGCCATCCAGATCGGCGAGGAACACGATGCGACCGCCAGCGCCCCAGGCGAGATTCGCTCCGCCCGCCGTGGTAGGCGACGACCCCCGGAGCGTCTTCGGGCTCTGCCACACGAGGCGACCGGCGCCGGTCGTCGCGTCAGCGGTCCAGATCGCCCAGGGATTGGGGTGGAGGGTGAGCGGCGACTGGGGTGCGCCGCCCGTGCCCGGGCGTCGCACGAAGGCGATGCGCGTTCCATCGGGCGACCAGACGGGCGACCCATCGTGTGACGTGGACGGCGCGAGGTAGTGCAGCGGCACCGAATCCGACGTGAAGATGCCAATGAAGCTGTGATCGCCGCGACTCGAGACGAACGCCAGCCGGTCGCCGCTCGGTGACCATACGGGCGATTCACTCTGGCCGCGCGAGAAGAAGAGCTGCGTCGCCTTCGCGGAGCCATCGATCGGGACGACCCAGATCTGATGCCCGCGGGAGAAGGCGACACGATCGCCGCGTGGCGAGATCACCGGCTCGTCGCCCTCGGCGAGCATCTTCGGCGCGCCGCCCGACGTGGACACCGCCCAGATCTCGACCTTGGGCTGCGTGGGCGCATGATCAGGGTCGGGCGCCAGTCCGCCCTCTGCTTCCCAGTTGGCGTCGTGATCGCCGCCGCGCACATACACGACCGTCCCGCCGTCGGGCGTCACGGACAGGTTGGTCAGCTCCTGTCCGTCATCGGCGGTATAGGATGTGACGGCGCGCGCGGCGAACTCCGGCCCGTCGGCCGTCCAGATGTTGCGCACGCCATTCCGGTTGAACACCCACGCGATGCGCGTGCCGTTCGGCGCGGCGACGAGGTCCTGCGTGAACGGGTAGCTGAGCACCTGGTCCAACGTGAAGCTGGCGGGGCGCGACGTGGTGGCCGCGATGGTGGTTCCGGGCGCGGCGGCCTGCGCGAGGAGGCTGCCGGACGACGCGGCACAGAATACAAAGCTGGCGACAATGACGTATGCACGTGCCCGGATCGGGACAGCGGCAGTTCTGCGGGAAGACAGCATCGGCGGGCTCGACGGTGGGAGTCAGGAGAAATCGGCGGTGGATCCGTGTGCCCACGGACCGGCGCGGGCCCGGATGCGCGCGAGCCGGCATCCGGACCGGGAGTATGCGCGAGACGCGAAACGGAGGCAAGGATGGCAGGCCGCTGCCGCGCGGCGTGCGCCGGCGCGCCCCGTCACCCGGGTGGCCGGCGCTGCCACCCGGCCGTGGAC
>JBOHTE010000014.1:0-2826 GCA_050733555.1 Gemmatimonadaceae bacterium
GAGGAAGGCATTCCCGACGAGGCATATGCGGCGCTTACGGGCGACGACAAGGCTGTCGTGAAGGAATTGAAAAAGCAGAATGCGGCGGCGCGCACGCAGCTCGAGCGCGAGCGGAAGAGCGGACAGATCACGTTCTTGTTTGCGACGGACGAATGGGCCCAAGCACTCGCCGCGGTGGACGCGATGCCGGACGGCTCGCTGGCCGAGGTAGCCGAGAAGGAAACGGCGCTGAGGCGGGTGATGGAATCGGACGCGAACCGATCCCGGTTTGCTCAGGATGTGTACGTGTCGGCCTTCCTCCTGCCGAAGACGACGGCGACGAAGGGGTCGGTGCCGACCACCGCAACGCTGCGCGATGTTGCGGCAGGAGTAAGGGCGCCGCGGGTGAAGTTGGAGTCGGTGACGAAGATGGCGCGGGTCACGCCATTCCTGCATTGGTCGGTGACGTTCGCGCCGGTGATGGCGCGGGGCGGATTTGATTGCGTGCTCGGGAATCCGCCGTGGGAGAAGGTAACCCTAAACGACCGAGAGTTCTTCGCCTCGCGAGCTCCCGACATCGCGAATGCTCCGAACGGGGCGGCGCGCCTCGCAATGATCAAGGCGTTGGCAGAGCAGCCGCAGGAGTCGCCACCGCGACGGCTGTACGATGCATACGTTGCAGCGAGCCGCGAGTCGGATGGCTTCAGTCTGTTCGCGCACAACGGTGGACGCTGCCCGCTGACCGGCAGTGGCATTGTTAATCTCTACGCGCTGTTCGCCGAGACGGCGCTTCGCGCCATTCGACGCGACGGACGCGCGGGGCTTGTACTGCCCTCTGGGATTGCGACCGACGACGGCACGGCCGGGTTCTTCCGTGAAATCTCGGCCGGGCGGCTGGTATCCCTGATCGACTTCGAGAACCGCGAAGCGCTGTTTCAGGCAGTGCATCGCAGCTACAAGTTCTGCCTGCTCACCATCGGACAGTCGGAGCGGCCTACGTTTGCGTTCTTCCTCACGCAGCCCGAGCAACGGTTCGACGAGCGGCGACGGTTCACGCTTACACGGGACGACCTGGCGCGGCTCAACCCCAACACGCGCACCGCGCCGATCTTCCGGTCGCAGGCCGACGCGGAACTCACGGCCAAGATCTATCGCAACGTGCCAGTGCTCTGGGATGAGACGCGGGAGGACGGGAATCCGTGGGGGCTGTCGTTCCGCCAAGGACTGTTCAACATGACGAGCGACTCGCACCTGTTTCGGACGGCGCCGGGGCCGGGGCTGGTGGCGCTGTACGAGGCGAAGATGATCCACCAGTTCGCTTATCGGTTCGCCACGTACATCGGCGGCAACGAGGATTTGACGCGCGAGGTGACGGAGGACGAGAAGCGGGATCCGGATTTCCGTGTGCGGCCGCGGTACTGGGTGCCTGAGGAAGAAGTCGAGGCGCGACTCCGGGCTCGGGGTTGGGATCATCCGTGGCTGCTCGGTTGGCGGGACATCACAAACGCGACGAACGAGAGGACCGTGATCGCGTCGGTGATTCCGCGGGTGGGGGTGGGACACACAACTTCCTTGTTCTTTGTCGACCGCGACCTGACTCCCGTCACGGTAGCATGCTTCCTTGCCACCTTCAACTCCCTCGTTTTCGACTACGTTGCGCGACAGAAGATCGGCGGAACGCACCTTAGCTACTTCCTCGTCAAGCAATTACCGACTCCGGCGCCAGACCAATTCGATGAGGTGTTCGCCGATGACATCGCGACTCGAGTCGCCGCGCTGTCGCTCGGCACAGACATATCTGACTTCCGTGATGCTCTCTGTCGCGCTCCGATCCGTAGACCGCTGACTGCGGACACGGCGCCAGTGGTCCGCGCCGAACTGGATGCACTTCTCGCGCATCGGTTTGGCCTCGACCGAGACGACCTTCGATTTGTGCTCGATCCATCCGAACGGTTCGGCGATTCAGACTACCCCACAGAGACGTTTCGAGTGTTGAAGGAGAACGACATTCGGCGGTACGGCGAGTACCGAACCCGCCGCGTGGTTCTCGAAGCGTGGGACCGGTTCGCTGCGGACAGAATCCAACCTGAAGCTGTCCCGGCCTCCCCGCCGCCAGTGTCGCCGGACGAAGATCTGGCCTTCGTCATAGTCGCCGTGGTTCGTGCGAACGGAGGCAGCATCGAACGCGTGGCCCTCGCTCGTGCGGTGTCGCTTCTGCGTAAGTCCGCGTACCTCGTTGCGCATGCGTCAGCTCCACGCCGCGCCGAGGCGACGAAGTTGGCCAAGGGACGGGCGGAACGATCGACCGAGGCTTCAAGTCTGATGGTCATGGTTGATCAGCTCGTCAGCCGTTCTGCACTTGGCTACGACGTCAGTTCGGCGCGACCCAGAGTGTTCCTGACGACGACCTCGCATACACCGGTCGAGTCGGCGTTAGACCCGTGGTACACCGCGGAAGCTCGCCTTGTCTTGGACGTGTTAAATACGCTGCCCGCGATCGAAGTAGCGAAGGTTGACAGTGCATTGGCTCAGGACGAAGTGACGCTCGTTCACGCGCAGGTGGCATGAAAGCGCAGTTGGAGTTGATCGAGCGCCCGGCTCCGCGAGCGCCACAGCCGGCGCCGGACCGCCGAGATGCCGTCGTCTGGATCTCGCGGTTGTCCGTGCTGCGGAAGCTCGATCATGCCCCTGAACATCTGATTCGCGACATCAAACTGCGCCGCGGACTCAACATCATCTGGACGCCGCCAGCGGCCACGCAAGCTGGCGCTCTCTTCGAGCCCGGCCTGGCCGGTCATACGGCTGGCAAGACCACGTTCTGTCGCTTTCTCCGCCATGCCCTCGGCG
>JBOHTE010000015.1:0-5906 GCA_050733555.1 Gemmatimonadaceae bacterium
GTAGTCACGCCGTGCGACAGTGGCCGCGATGCGGCTCCGATCGCGCCGGAACAGGCGCATGCCGATGTACAGCGCGTGCTCTCCGATGAGCACGCGCACCTGCGTGGAGTCGGTGCCGGGCGCATAGGGGTCAGGCCGAAGTTGCACGAATCGCGAGGTGACGGGCGCAGCGGACCAGATGGGTTCGTCGAGTCGTCCGTCGATGTCAGGCGCGCTGCCGGTGATGCGGCCGGCCCGGACCGAGCGCTGGCGGGCTGTGGGCCCGCATGCCGCCAGCGTGCCGGCGGATTGCGCCGCGGCGGGCGCGGTGAGCAGCACGGGCACGCACGCGAGTGCGGCGAGAGAGGCAAGTGTTCGGGAAATTGTCAGGTCGGCTGGCGGAGTGAAGAAGAGCCCACTGCTTCGTTGGACAACGCGGAGCAACTCAGGGTTGCGACGCTCAGGCGGGCGCTGGATGGTCCGCCAGTGCGGAGCCAGTTCTCTCGACGTTGCAGGAGTATATTACTGTCCATCACAACCATGCCAAATCTCGCCGACATCCGCGCCGCGCGCGATCGCATTAGGGACGCGATCGTTCGCACGCCATGCATTCCCGCGCTCGCCCTGCGCGATCGGCTGCCCTGCGCACTGCATCTCAAACTCGAGAACCTGCAACGCACGGGATCGTTCAAGGATCGCGGTGCACTCAATCGGATGCTCGATCTCACCAGCGATCAGCGCCGCTGCGGCGTCGTGACGGCGAGCGCGGGTAACCACGCGCAGGCGGTGGCGTATCATGGGTCGCGCCTCGGCATTCCGGTGGAAGTGGTCATGCCGGAGCACACGCCGCTCATCAAGGTCGCGAACACCCGACGTTTCGGCGCGGGCGTGCGCTTTCACGGCGCGACGCTCTCCGAGGCCATGGTCGAGGCCCGCCGGCTCGAGGCCGAGGAGGGCCGCGTGCTCGTCCACGCGTTCGATGATGAGCGCGTGATCGCGGGGCAGGGCACCATCGGACTGGAGCTGCTCGAACAGTTGCCAGACCTCACCGCGGTCATAGTCCCCATCGGCGGCGGTGGACTCATTTCGGGCATCGCGACGGCAATCCGGGAGCAGCGGCCGAACGTTCGCATTCTTGGCGTGGAAGCGGCGAACGCGGCGTCCGCTCTGGCATCGCGCCGGGCAGGGCAGCCCGTGCACCTCGAGTCGGCGGACACCATCGCCGACGGCATCGCGGTGAAGCGCCCCGGGGATCACACGTTTCCCATCATCGAGCACTACGTCGACGACATCGTCGCGGTGGACGAAGAGCTGATTGCGAGTGCCGTGCACCTGCTGCTCGAGTCGCAGAAGGTGCTGGCGGAAGGTGCCGGTGCCACTCCGCTCGCCGGGATACTGAGTGGGCAGCTCTCGCTGACGGCGGCGGACACCGCGGTGATGGTGCTCTCGGGCGGCAACATTGATGTGAATCTGGTGGAGCGGATCATTGACCGTGGCCTCGTGGCGGACGGGCGGCTGGCACGCTTCGCGGTCACGGTGCCGGACCGCCCGGGCAACCTGGCCCGCCTCACGCAGCTCGTGGCGGAGGCTGGCGCGAACGTGCTCGAGGTGTCCCATCTGCGCGAGTTCGCCGACATCTCCGTGCGCGACGTGGAAATTCTCCTGCAACTCGAAACGCGCGGGCGCGACCACGTGACGGCGCTCTGTGCCCTGCTGGAGCGAAAGGGCTACCAGGTGCGCGAGAGCATGTAGCGGGACGCTCTGGCCTGCGTCAGCTATAGCGCTGGCGGATCTCCACGGACTCGATGGTGCGCTGTCCCGGCTCGTCGGTCACCGCGGCCCGGACGAGCGCCGTCGCCACCATGTCAGCGGAGATGGGCTTGTACCGCGCGGGCACGAGCCAACTCAGTCGCTTGCCCATCTCCTCGCCGCGCCTGGGCCGGGCGCGCTCGCCCACCAGCAGCGACGGGCGCACGATGGTGAGCGAGCGATAGGACAGGGCGCGCACGGCGTCTTCGAGATCCCCCTTGACGCGATTGTAGAAGATCATGGAACGTGGATTCGCTCCGAGCGCGCTGACGAGCAGGAAGTGCTGCGCGCCCTGCTCCAGCCCGAGTCGCGCGACCGTGAGCGGGTAGTCGAAGTCCACGTGGCGGAAGCGCTCGCGGGTCCCGGCGATCTCTATGGTGGTGCCGAGCGTGCAGATGATCTGATCCGCCCGCACGAGAGCCGGATCGGCGGCGAGCTGCTCGAAATCCGCCACGCGTTGCTCGACCGCCGCTGCGCTCCGTCCATCGATGAGGTCGGACGGAAGCGCGCGTCGCGAGAGCGTTGCCACGTGCGTGAAGACCGGTGTGGCGAGGAGGAGGTGGAGGCATTCGCGCCCCACGAGGCCCGTCGCGCCGACAAGCAGAACAGTTCGTGTCATACGTTGCAATCTCCCCGTTTGTCGGCCGAATTCAATGTCCCCCGGGGATCGGACTGCCGCCGGACCGGTCCTTGCACGGACTGTGGGCACGCGGGAGGTGACCGATGATACGTAAGCTCAGGACCGGCGAGTACCGCCTGTATTCGAAGAAGAAGAACCCGAAGACCGGCAGGCGCCGCAACCTTGGCACATTCAGGAGTCGCGCGGCGGCGGAAAAACACGAACGCGCGGTGCAGTACTTCAAGAACCGGTAGGGGCTCGGCCGCTCGGCTCTTGACCAGGCGCACGTTCGTGCCAAGTTGGTGTACGTCGTCTCCCCCCCCAAAAACTGTCGGACAGGGAGCGAACATGGCCGTCGCCGAGCCCGGGGTTCCCGTGCTCCCCCCGCTGCCGCTAGTCGGCCGCGCCGCGGAGCTGGAGATGCTGCGCCGTACGCTCGCCACGGTGAAAGCGGGCCATCCGGCTACGGTGTTCCTCGTCGGCGAACCTGGCGTCGGCAAGTCCCGGCTCATCGAGACCGTCGCGCAGCAGGCGCGCCAGTCGGAGTGGCAGGTCGCGCTCGGGCGCGCATATCCGGTGGAGTCCGGCGTCCCGTACGCGCCCTTTGCGGATGCACTGCTTCCGCTGCTTCGATCCCTGCCCGCCGCGACGCTGGCCACTCTCACGCGCGGCGGTATGGCTGAACTCACGTCGCTCTTCCCCGCGCTCGCCACGGATGATCCGCCTCGCGCTGCGCCGCGTGGCGATGCGGCCGAAGTGAAGACGCGCCTCTTCTGGAACTTTTCCCAATTCCTCGGCCGGTTGTCGGCGAAGCAGCCGCTGCTCCTCGCGCTGGACAACATGCAGTGGGCCGACACGGCATCGTTGGAGCTGCTGCACTTCATCGCGCGCCAGCTCACCGGCACGCGCATCGCCATCTTCGTGGCCTATCTCGACACGCCGAATGAGAACAACCCGGCGTTGCGTACCGTGCAGCAGTCGCTGGCGTCGCTCGACGTCGCGCAGCGACTGCCGGTGCCCTCGCTTTCACGCGAGGCGACGGAGGAGTTGCTCTGCCGCGTGTTCGACGCTGAAGCCGCGACCGTGCGTGAGTTCGCGGCGCTGCTCTTCGGCTGGACACGGGGCAATCCGTTGTTCATGGGAGAGACGCTCAAGGCACTCGTGCAGGAGGGGCGCCTCTATCGTCGCGATGGGGCCTGGCACGGCTGGGGAATGGAGCATCTGCAGCTCGCCCCATCGGTCCGCGACGTGATGATCGAACGCGCCGCCGGTCTGTCGCCGGCCGCGCGCACCGTGGCTGACCTGGCGGCGGTGATCGGCACGCGCGTGACGTACACGATGCTGGCCTCCGTGAGCGCACTCGAGCCCGACACCCTGATTGTGGCGCTCACGGAACTGCTCCGCGCGCACATTCTCACGGAGCAAGCGGACGGCAGGGAGATCATCTACGATTTCACGCATCCAGTGCTGCGCGACACGCTGTATGGCGAGCTGGGGTTGGCGCGCGCCCGAGCCCTGCACGGTGCGATCGCGGAGGCACTCGAGCGCTATCACGGCCCACGCGCCGGGACGTTCGCCGACGAGCTGGCGTACCACTATGCCCGCGCCGATGCACGCGAGTTGGCGCCCAAGGCGGTGGAATATCTGCGGCTCGCCGGCGATCAGGCGCTGCAACGCCATGCGAATCGCGAGGCGGCGAGCTACCTGGGTGCGGCCGCGGAGTTGCTCGAGCGTGGCAACGCGCCGGAGGATCTCGGTCGCATCCTGCTGCTGGAAGAACTGGCCCAGGCGCGTCAACGGATCGGGCGGTATGACGAGGCATCCGCGTGTCTGGAGCAGGCAAGCGGGATGGCCATCCGGCAGGGATTGCCCGGGCGACGCGCCGGCATCGAGCGTCGCATGGGCACCCTGTGCCACTGGCGCGGCAAGCACGAGGAGGCGCTGGCGCACTACGATGCGGGGATCGCGGCGGCGGGGCCGCGCGGCAACGAGGTGGTCGTCGCGGGACTGCAGGTGTCGAAGGCATCCTGTCTTGAAGCGCTCGGGCAGGCCGCCGAGGCCGAGCAGGCGCTGCGCAGCGCGATGGCCATGGCCGAGCGTCACGGCGGTGACGCGCTGCTGGCTCGCGTGCATCGCTCGCTCGCGCTCACGTATCTGTGGATGGGGGCATCCGACCAGGCGCGCGATCACGCAACACGTGCCATTGCCCACGCGAATGCAGGCGACGAGCCCGCCGTTGCGTGGTCGGCGCACTGGTCGCTCGCGGCGCTGGCCGGGCTGACGGGCGATACCGCGGCCACCGCGCACAACATTGCGCACGCCGAGCGCATCGCGACGGAGCTGCGTTCGCCCGTGCTGGGTCTCTGGGTCAACGAAATCGCCATCGAGTACAAGTCAATGACTGGCGACTGGCGATCGGCGTCCGCGCTTGCCTCGCGCAGCATCGAGCTGGCGCGGTCGCTCGATCAGCGCTCGCTGCTCCCCAGGCTGCTCGTGTACGCCGGGATCCTCACCGTGGAGCGCGGGCAGTTCGCCGAGGGCAAGCGGCT
The DNA here is from genome assembly GCA_050733555.1 of Gemmatimonadaceae bacterium. Classification (GTDB taxonomy): domain Bacteria; phylum Gemmatimonadota; class Gemmatimonadetes; order Gemmatimonadales; family Gemmatimonadaceae; genus JADGGM01. Next base: position 4,957 of record JBOHTE010000015.1, read on the forward strand.
CCTCGATGAAGCCTGGACGCTGGCCGGTGCCGCGTCCCGTGACGACGGCCGGCGCGACATCCACACGCTCATGCGCGCCTATACCGGAATGACCATCTATCATCTCATGTCCGGTGACCACGACGAGGCCATCCGTGTCGGGAACGAAGGACTGAGCATCGTGGATCGATCCGGCTATGCCGTCTGGGCGATCCATCGGCTGCTGCCATCCATCATCGAAGCGGCCCTCTGGAAGCGCGAGCACGATCTGGCTGAACGGTACGTGCGGCGCCTGCGGCGTGATTCGGAGCGAGTCGGACAGCGGCTGGGCCTCATTCTCGCCGACGTGGCCGATGCGCTGGTGAGCATGCTGCGGGGAACGACGCAGGCCGGGCTGGCTCGCGTCGTCGCCTGCGCCGACGCGCTCGAGGAGATCCCGCTTCCCTTTCATAGCGCACGGCTGCGGCGCGAGATCGCGCGCCGTCACATCGAAATGGACGACCGATCCGCGGCCGTCGCGGAATTGCGCCGGGCGCACGCGGTGTTTGCGCAGCTCGATGCGCGGAGTGAGCTCGAAGGGACGCGCGCGCAACTGCGGGAGCTCGGCGCGCGTATGCCCATGCAGGCGGTCGGCGCGGGCACGGACGGGCTCACCGGCCGCGAGCTGGACATTGTGCGACTCGTCGTCGCGCACAAGTCGAACAAGGAGATCGGTCGCGCCCTCGGCATCTCGGCCCGAACTGTGAGCACGCACCTGTCGAACATCTTCAAGAAGCTCGAAGTGGATTCCCGCGGTGCGGTGGCGGATGTGGGGAGAAACCTGGCGTGAGCGCCAGGCGAACGAAGCGGGTCAGACAGGTGACTGTCTGACCCGATGTCCCGCTCGCACGGCACTCGCGATTCGAGCTGCTAGTTCCCGGTCTTCGCGATTTTGACGCGCCATTCCGTGGGTCCCTGCGCCAGGTAGGTCC
>JBOHTE010000016.1:0-2708 GCA_050733555.1 Gemmatimonadaceae bacterium
GAGCAGAGCGGACCCGCTTCACCGAGGGTCCGCGGCGCTCCCCCACGCCGGAGCCCGCCGATACCAAGCGACCAACGTCGAACGACCTGCGACCAGCGACCGTAGTTCAACGACCGCCTTATTCCGGCTTCCCCATCATCCCCGGCATGTCCTTCTTGGTATATCCGGCGGGTGGCTGAAAAGCGCTCTCGGGGGCGACGCCCGGCTGATACGCCGTGACCTCCATCGAGCCATTGAACTTGCCGTCCTCGTTGGTCGTCGCCTTCATGATGCCGTACCCCTGCGCGAGCAGGGTGCCGATCGGCCCCATTTCGGTGAGACGCTTCTGCATCGACGCGCGCTGTCGCGCCCCCATCTGCCCGGGCAGCATGCCCCCGGCGTCGGCGCCCGCCATGAGTCCGGCACCCTTGGCGAGACACGCTTCGCCTGTCACATGCTTGCCATTCTCCGTGCCTTCGAAGGTGTATACCTGGCACTTGACCCCGGCCACGGTTTCCGATTGTCCAGTCGCCGTGAGGGTACCTTTGGGCTTGGTGTCGTCGTCCGGCGTACTCTTGGTCATGTTCTTCATGGACTCCGCCATGCCGGACATCATTTGCTGCATCGGCCCGAGCGGGATGACCGTATAGCTCTTCTCCGCCGTATTCACCATCGTCATCGTTCCGGCGGTGGTGTCAACGATTATCCCGCCGGTCTGAGAGCCCTTGCTATCCATCAGCATGGCAGACTTGCTCCCACGTCTCACCTGCGTGATCTGCGAGGCGTTGCCGTCCTTGTCGTGCACCGTGAAGCTCATGGTGCCCTGGAATCCCTGCGCCATCGCCTGACTGGGAGACATTGCGCCTCCGACAAACGCCAGCGAAACGGCACCGGCCAAAACGATACGTCGCATCGTTGCCCCCTGCGAATGTGAGATCGGACCGGAACCCGCGAATAATAGCTGACGGCGGCCCCAGCGGGGCGACGGCGGGGTGCGGGAACGTTTACCGGCAGGGTCGCCACGCAAAGGGCCGGACGTCATTGGCGTCCGGCCCCTGCGTTGCGCGATTGTGTCGTGTGTGGCAGTTCCCCTGGCGGCTCTTCCTACGATCCGAGCTTGATGTGGATGTCCACGAGCACGGACTTTGGCGCGGCGTCAAAGACGACGCGCTCCGCGTCCGGGCGGATCACCATCCGCTCGACCGGTCCCATCCCGCGCCCATGGCCGCGATTCCCGCGCCGGTAGTACACCACGCGCGTGCCCTTCACGATCTCGATTTTCACCACCGTGTATCCGTGCGCGACGAGCACCTGTCGCGTCACCTCCGAGGCGTGATCCATCGTCGCGATCTTTTTCGCCTGTCCCGGCGGCATCCCGCCTGGAGGACCGTGATGGCCACGTCCCTGCGCGTTCGCGGTGATCGAGAATGCGAATGACAGCGCCAGCACGAACAGCGTGCGAGTGATCAGCGTCAGCGAACGAGTCGACATGTGCGCTCCGTGGACCGGGTATTGGACATGGATCGTACCGTACTGTCAGACGCGTGGGTGACGGAGCAGGCAACACGCGGCGAGCGGCGTGGTTGCCAGCAGATGCCTGCCGGGCTATTCTCGGTCGCCCCCATGGAGGACAGCCATGCACCCGCGCTTCGTTTCGTCGCTCACCACCATCCCCCTCGTCGCGCTCGTCGCGCTCGTCGCGCTGCTCTTCACTGGCGCTCCGCGCATGGCCGCGCAATCGTCAACCCACTTCCACCACCTGCCCGCCACGCCGCACACCGTCGCGTACGGCTACTACAGCGCGGCAGCCACGCCGGTGCTCCGCGTGGCCTCGGGCGACACGGTGGAAGTCGAGACGCTCCTCACCAACACGCCGCGCGGGCTCGAGCGCGCGGGGCTGCCGGCCGCCGCGGTGCAGCAGTCGCTCCGCAACGTCGTGGATTCGGTGACGGATAAGGGCCCCGGCGGCCACATCCTCACGGGTCCCATTTATGTGACGGGCGCGGATTCCGGCGATGTGCTCGAGGTCCGCATCCTCGACGCGCACCTGGCCATTCCCTACGCCTACAACGGCTGCAGCGGCTTTCTCCGCGAGAACTGCGGCGACCCGCGCACGCGTCTCATCCAGCTCGACTCCACGCGCATGGTCGCGTCACTCGGCGACGGCATCGTGATCCCGCTGCACCCCTTCTTCGGCAGCATGGGTGTGGCGCCGCCGCGCGATTCGGGGCGCGTCTCGAGCAATCCGCCGAGCATCCACGGCGGCAACATGGACAACAAGGAGCTCGTTGCGGGGACGACGCTCTTCCTGCCCGTGTGGACCGCTGGTGCCCTGCTCGAGATTGGCGACGGGCATGCGGCGCAGGGCGACGGTGAAGTGGATCAGACGGCGATCGAGACGTCGCTCACCGGTCGCTTTCAGCTCATCGTCCGCAAGGACATGCACCTGGGCTGGCCCATGGCCGAGACGCCCACGGACTACATCACCATGGGCATGGATAAGGATCTCACGAAGGCCACACAGATCTGCGTGCAGCAGATGGTGGATTTCCTCATGGCGAAAAAGCATCTGCCACGCGTGGAAGCGTATCGCCTGGCCAGCATCGCCGCCAACCTGCGCATTACCGAGCTGGTGGACGGAAACGTCGGCGTGCACATGATGATTGCGAAGCAGGTGCTGGGGAATTGAGGCGGGGACTGGGGAATCGGGAAAGGGGAATGGGGAGGCC
>JBOHTE010000017.1:0-4131 GCA_050733555.1 Gemmatimonadaceae bacterium
GTGGTCACGCGCCGAGCCAGCAGGTAGTGTGGCGCGGCGACGAGGTGGACCTCGGCAAATTGCCGATCATCAAATGCTGGCCCGAGGATGGCGGCCCGTACATTACGCTCCCCATGGTGATCTCGAAAGATCCGAAGCGCGGCATCCGCAACGTGGGCATGTATCGCGTGCAGGTGCTGGGCCCGCGCACGGTGGCCATGCACTGGCAGCGGCACAAGGTGGGTGCCGCGCACTGGCGCGAGATGGCGGAGCGGGGCGAGACGATGCCCGTGTGCATCGCCATCGGTGCCGATCCCGCGTCGGTGTATGCCGCGTCGGCGCCGCTCCCGCCCACGGTTGACGAATTTCTCTTCGCGGGATTCCTGCGCCGGCAGCCGGTGCATCTGGTGAAGGCTTTGACGTGCGATCTCGAAGTGCCCGCCGAGGCGGAGTTCGTGCTCGAGGGATACATCGACCCGCGCGAGCCGCTGGTGACGGAAGGACCGTTCGGCGATCACACCGGCTTCTATTCACTCGCGGACGAGTATCCGCAGGTGCATGTGACCGCGGTGACGATGCGCGAGCATCCCGTGTACGCCACGACCATCGTCGGCCGTCCGCCCATGGAGGATTACTACATGGGCCATGCCACCGAGCGGATTTTCCTGCCGCTGCTCAAGCTCACGATTCCCGAAATCGTGGACTATCACATGCCCGCCGAGGGGATCTTTCACAACCTGGTGTTCGTGTCCATCGACAAGCAGTACCCTGGTCAGGCGTGGAAGGTGATGAACGCGCTCTGGGGACAGGGGTTGATGTCGCTGGCCAAGCTGCTGGTGGTGGTGGACAGGGACGTGAACGTGCGCGACCCGCGCGAGGCGTGGTGGGTGGCGCTCAACAATCTCGACCCCGAGCGCGACGCGCGCTTCACGATGGGTCCCATTGACGTGCTGGATCATTCGAGCCGCGCGTTCACGTACGGGTCCAAGATGGGACTCGACGCCACGCGGAAGTGGCCGGAGGAGGGATTCACGCGCGAGTGGCCGGGCCGGGTGGTGATGGACGAGGAAACGAAACGACGTGTCGACGCGATGTGGGCCGTGCTGGGACTTGGGCCTCGGAACGGGACGGGCGACGGCACGGGCGACGATGCTGGCCCCGGGGTGCGCACGGGGGAGCGAGCGCGAACATGAGCGCCGCCGGGCAGTCGCACAGTCGCGAAGGGCAGACGTTCGCGGGTCGCTCGCTGGTGGTGCGCTACGCGAATCTGGTGAAGCTGCCGCATACGTTGTTCGCGCTGCCGTTCGCGCTGGTAGGGGTGACGATCGCCAGTTATGTCAAACTGGTAACCTGGACAGAAGTGCTCTGGGTGGCCGTGGCCTTCACTTCCGCGCGCTTCGCCGCCATGGCGTTCAATCGCATTGCCGACAGGCGACTCGACGCGCTCAATCCGCGTACCGCACGGCGCGAGATTCCCGCGGGCGTGATTGGCGTGGCCGAGGCGGGTGCGGCGGTGGCGGTGGCGTGCGCGCTGTTCATGTTCGCCGCGTGGCGGCTCAACGCGCTCTGCTTCGCGCTCGCCCCGCTCGCGCTGGCCTGGGTGCTGTTCTACAGCTTCACGAAGCGCTTCACGCGCTGGGCGCACCTGGTGCTGGGGCTCGGGCTGGGCATAGCGCCCGTGGGCGGCTACCTCGCGGTCACCGGCGCATGGAGCCGGCCGTGGTGGGTGCTGCCCGCGCTCTCGGCCGCGGTGATGTGCTGGGTGGCCGGCTTCGACATTTTCTACGCGCTGCAGGATGTCTCGTTCGACCGCGAGCACCGCCTGCATTCGGTGCCGGCGTCGCTGGGCGAAACGTGGGGCATTCGCGTCGCGCGGCTGTTGCACGTGGGCACGGTGGCGGCGCTCTCCGCGGTGGGACTCGGGATCGGCGGCGGGTGGCTCTGGTGGCTGGGCGTGGCCGTGGTGGCGCTGCTGCTCGTGTATGAGCACGCGCTCGTGCGCCACGGCGATCTCGCCCGGCTCGACGCGGCATTTTTCCGGATGAACGGCATCATCAGCATTACGTTTTTCGCTTTCGTGCTGGCGGGGCGACTCGTCAGGTGATGCCGCAAACGCCCGCGTCTCCGCGCAGCGCGCCACCGGTCGTGATGGCCGTGACCGGCGCGTCGGGCGCGCCGTACGCCGTGCGGCTGCTCGAGCAGCTTGTGCGCGCGGGGCGCGACGTGTCACTGATCGTGTCGGCGCACGGCTGGCGGCTGCTGCGTCTTGAGGCGGGCATTCAGGACGTGAGTGCGCTCGCGGTACGCGTTGGCGCGCAGGGGTGGGAGCGTCACGTGACTGTGTATGACGACGGCGATCGCGGTGCGGCGCCGGCCAGTGGTTCGGCGCGCACGTCGGGGATGGTGATCTGTCCGTGCTCCATGGGGACGGTGTCGGCGATCAGCGCGGGCTCATCGCGTTCACTTATTGAGCGCGCGGCGGATGTGACGCTCAAGGAGCGGAGGCGGCTGCTCCTGGTGCCGCGCGAGACTCCCCTCAGCGCGATTCACCTGGAGAACATGCTGCGTGTAACTCGCGCGGGCGCGACCGTGATCATGGCGGCGCCGGCGTTCTATCACGAGCCGGTGGGGATTGCGGATCTGGTGGACTTCGTGGTGGCGCGCGTGCTGGATCACCTGGAGGTGGAGCACGGGCTGGGGCGGCGGTGGGGGGCGGAGGGGGTGGGGGAGGAGGAAGGGTAGGGGAGTGGTGGCGCTGGTGCGCAGGCGGCGCGCGCACGCTGGCGCGTTTTCCGGCGGCGCGGCTGTGCGAGGATCTCATGACGATGCTCGGCCCGCGCCCCAACGGTTGTGCACGTTATGCAGCAAACTCCCGCAGCATAACGTTCGCGCGCTGGCCGATGGTAAACTCCCAAGTTGCGCGCGCACACCGGGTTGTCTTGGCTGAGGTGTCCAGCACCTGCATGTTATGCTGCGCGGCCATGCGGTGATCCGCTCAGTTCCGCAGCATAAGATGGCTGCATAATTCGATAGTTAGGCGCATACCGTGCATCGCCGAGCCGGGTAAATTGACCCCATGGCACTAGAGTTCGAGTGGGATTCGGCGAAGGCTGCGAGCAATCTCTCAAAGCACGGCATCGGCTTCGAGGAGGCGGTAACCGTCTTCGACGACCCACTCTCAACGACAGTGACCGATCCGGACCACTCGCTCCGGGAGGTCCGGATCGTCATCTTTGGACGGTCCAGTAGCGCTCGGATTCTGGCTGTGATGCACACCGAGCGTGGGGAGCGAATTCGTATCATCAGTGCTCGGGAAGCCACCCGTGCCGAGCGAGACGCCTATGAAGAAAAAATCCTCTAAGTCCGCCGTCGCTCCCGGGGAGCGGGACGCGGATGAAATACTTCCCGAGTACGACGCCGAGCTCCTACGGCGTGGAGTGAGGGGGAAGTATGTCCAGCGGTTCCGCGAGGGAACGAACATCGTGGTGCTCGAGCCCGACGTTGCCGCTGCTTTCCCGGACTCAGAAACAGTGAATGCGGCGCTGCGCGCCCTCCTCGAGATTGCACGCCGTCAGGCGCACAGCAAGTCGCCCGCGGCGTAGCGCCTAACTCGCCGTTGCAGCTGACGAACGCACCGACCATCGTTGTGCATTGAAGGTTCTGTCAGGTGCGTTCGCAGCTGAACGCCAGGACGTTAGATCGCACGGAACGCTCGTCCCTCGGTAAACACCCGCATGGTTGACTCCGACTCGCCTCACGCCACAGCCGCTGCCGTGCTCGCGGCGCTCGATGCGCGGCGCTGGAGCGATGTCGCTGCACGTTGCGCCGAGCCGCCGCTCGCCGAATTCCGCGATTCGGTCGTGCGGTTCATCCAAGTGCTGCGCGAGCATCAGGTCGCGCTTCCGCACGAGGTCGACGCGTCAGCGGCCCAGCGCGAGTACGGGGACTCTCCCAACTCGCCGCCGCGCTGGCCACCCGGCACTGTCGTCGCTGGTGGATGACGGCCGGATACCGCGCACTCCAAACCGCATTTCCCCCGGCGTACTTCGACGCGCTGGAGATCCCGCGACTTGGAGCCCTCTGACCTCAACTCACCGAACCGCCGGATGCTGACCCGCATGTCCGGGGGTGTGGGAGGGAGGTAGGAGAGAT
>JBOHTE010000018.1:0-2555 GCA_050733555.1 Gemmatimonadaceae bacterium
GTGGCACTCGCTGCCGTGCACTCGCCGGCGCTCGCCGCGCTGGCGCCGTCGCTTGCCGGCCGGAGCCGGCTCCGCGCCGCTGGTCTCGCGCGCGATGCCTTCGCGCGTGCGATGGCAACGGGTCGGGACGCCGGGTACGTCCTGCCGCTCCCCGTGCGCAAGCCGGCTGCCTGCCAGGGTGCCGCTGGCCCGTCCGCCGATTTGCCTGCGCGCAACGCCGCGGCGGAGTCGCGGCCGGTCATTCCGCTCGTGGACACGCGCGACCACGTCATCGTACGACGCGGCACCACCGGGCTCGCGGTGGATTCACTCGGCGCGTTCACGCTGCTCGCGCCCGCGCCTGACCGGCCGTGACGTTCCGCACGCGTCTCGTCCTCGCGTTCAGCGTTGTCGCCCTCGTGCCGCTCATCGTGCTCGCCGTTGGCGTGCGACGCGAGATGGACCGCCGCCTCACGGCGCAGTACGATGCACGCGTTACCGCACTCGCCACGCTCACGCGTGGCGAGCTGGCGCGTCAGAGCACGGCCATTGGCGCGCGACTCGCATCGCTCGAGGATGCGCTCGCCGATGACAACCGGTTCCGCCTGGCCGCCGTCGCGGGCGAACGCGCCGAGCGCCCGTACCTGCTCGACTACGCCGGCCGCGCAATGCGCCTGACCGGATTGTCCATGCTGCAGATTCAGGATTCCAGCGGACGCATTCTGAGTTCGGGACAGTTCCGCAACGAGTACGATCGGCTGGAACCGGACCTGCCGCCGCTGCTGGCTGCGGCAACGGGTGGCGTGGCGCTCGTGCGTGCGCGAACGCCAGACGGCCCAATGCTCGTGCTCGCGCGCACCGACTCGCTGCGTCTGGGCGCGCGCGCGTTCACGCTCGTGGGTGGTGTGGCGGTGGGGCCCGCCTTCCTCCGCAGGCTCTCGCCTGGCGCCGACCTCGCCCTCTCGCTGGTGCTCCCCGATGCGGTGATCGCCGCCGATTCGCTCGACGTCGCCGCGCCGCCGCGGCAATCCGTCGTGGCCGAGGTACCGGTGGCGTATGTGATGACACCCGCCGCGGGCGGCGCGCGCACACTGGTGCCCGTGCACATCGTCATTGCCCACACGGGCTCCGAGCTCGGCGCGCTGCGCGCGAGCCTGAACCGCTGGTTCCTCGTCGTGCTCATCGCGACCGGCGCGGCGGCGCTGCTCGCCGCGACATGGCTCTCGGCGCGTGTGAGCCGGCCGCTGCGCGCGCTCGCCGATCGTACCGCGAGGGTCGATCTTGACCGGCTCGACGTGGATTTCCCCGTCGAGCGCGATGATGAATTCGGCGCGCTCTCGCGACTGCTCCGCGCGATGACGCACCGGCTGCGGGCGAGCGCCGCGAACCTGCGCGACGCCGAACGGCGTGCGACCACGGGCGATCTCGCGCGGCAGGTAAATCACGACATCAAGAACGGTCTCGCGCCCATCCGTCACGTGCTGCGTCACCTGGCGCAGGTGCAGCGCGACGAACCGGAGACACTCGGCGCGGTGTTCGCCGAGCGGCGCAGCACACTCGACGAGAGTGTGACGTATCTCGACACGCTCGCGCGCAATTATGCGCGGCTCACGCCGCGACTGGATCTGCGTCCGTGCGACGCCAATGCCGTGGCGCGCGACGTTGCCGCGGCGGTGATGGCCGGCACCGCCGTCACCGCGACGACTGCCGACGCAGGAGAGCCGCGCGGCGCTCGCGCCGCCGTCGAGCTGCAGCTCGATCCGCATCTTCCGGCCATCGCCGCCGAGCCCCTCGTGCTGCGTCGCATTCTGGAGAACCTGGTGACGAACGCCATCGATGCGCTCGACGGAACCGGCGGCCGTGTGACCCTGCAGACCGAGGCGCTCACCGATGGCCGCGCACGAGTGACCGTGGCCGATACGGGGCACGGGATGACCCGCGAGCAGCTCGATCGGGCCTTCGACGATTTCCAGAGCACCAAGCCTGGCGGCACCGGGCTCGGACTGTCCATCGTGCGGCGTCTCGTGGCGGATTTGCACGCTGATCTGCGCGTGGAAACCGAGCCGGGCGCCGGCACGCGCATGAGCATCACCTTTCCCGCACGCCACGCGTCCACGCCATGAGCACGATCCTCGTCTGCGACGACAACGCGACACTCGCCGGCCAGTATGCCTACGACCTGCGGCGCCTCGCCGGTCACGAGGTGCTCCTCGCCGCATCGGGTGAGGAGGCGCTCGAGACACTGGCGCGCGAGACAGTGGATTGCGTCATCCTCGATCTCGAGATGCCCGGCACTGACGGCTTCGCGGTGCTGAGGGCACTGCGCGAGCGAAGCATCACCACGCCCGTCATCGTCTACACCGGCACCGGCAGCTACGAGCGGTGCGTGCAGGCCATCAAGCTCGGCGCGTACACGTTCATCGACAAGGAAGAGCCAATGGAGCGCGTGACGCGTGAGATCGAGAATGCGATCGAGCGACGGCGCATACTCGATGAGGTCGCGCTGCTCCGGCGCTACGCGGACGATGAGAGCGCCATGCTGGGCTCGAGCGCACCCATGCGCGCGCTCAAGGATG
>JBOHTE010000019.1:0-1161 GCA_050733555.1 Gemmatimonadaceae bacterium
CGCGTACGGAGGTGGCGATGCTGGCGCGCGCGCCATCGGCGGTTTCGCGCACGGCGCCGCGGTACTCATCGCTGGTTGTCGAGACTGTCAGTCTCGTGTCCTGCCAGGTGACGAGCGCCGGCTCGGCGGCGGCCGCGATGGCGAGGGGATCCGATAGGATGCAGCCCTCCACTCCCTCGCGAGTGTGCTGCGCGTCGGCATAGAAGTGCAGGGCGTCAGACCAGAACCGCGCGCGCTCGTCATGCCGCGCCGCGGAGCGCAGCGCGTCAATGGCAGCGCGGGGAATGTGCATCTGGCGTGACACGTCGACGGTGACGAGACGCAAATCGAGCCCGGCGCGCAGCACCGCCGCCGCCGCTTCGGGATCGGACCACCAATTGAACTCGCTCCAGCGTGTATGTGTGCCGCGCGTGTGGATCGCGCCGCCCATCGAGTACACCGGGCCCAGCGTGTGGCGCAGTGACGGATCGAGCTGCAGCGCCCGGGCGAGATTGGTGAGTGGACCGAGGCAGCAGATCCCGAGTCCGGCATACTGGCGCGAAAGCAGCGTGATGGCTTCAGCGACGCGATCCGGCTCGGGCAGCGCCGGGCGGGCTGGGTGCACGAAGCCGAGTCCCTCGGTGCCGTGCCGGACGCGCACGAAGCGCAACGGCCGCCGCAGTGGCCGTGCGGCGCCCGAGATGACCGGGGCGCGCACGCCCATCTGCCGCAGCACCTCACGCGCGTTGCGACTGGCGCGCTCCACCTCCACGTTTCCGAACACCGTGGTGATCGCGACCACCGACAGCGAAGGGCAGCGCACCGCGAGCGCAATCGCGACGGCGTCGTCAATGCCGGGGTCGGTATCGATCAGGAGTGCGAGGGGCATGTTGTAAACTGTTAGTGGTCTGCGTTAAGTCGTCAATTGTCCACGTTTCACCGCCCCGCTCTGGGGAATGGGGAATCGGGACTGGGGAGGCCGATTCACCGTGAAGTCGGGGTGCGGTGGCGGGGGGCGGAGTGCCTCCCCCATTCCCCATTCCCCATACCCGATTCCCGATTACCTATTCCCCGAGGCGGCGCGGTGGGGCGTGGCCGCAGCCGCCGGGCCTGCGGCGCGGCGGCGCTTCCCGCAGGGCGCTCCCGACAGGGAGCCGCCCGCTTCCCGCAGTCGCGCTCCGC
>JBOHTE010000020.1:0-4423 GCA_050733555.1 Gemmatimonadaceae bacterium
GCTCGGCCGTCGGTTCGCCGATGAGGAGATTGTAGTTCTTGCGCATGAACTGCACGATCGCGATGTCGAGCTCGTCGCCGCCCGTGCGAATGGAGGTGTCGCTCACTATCCCGGAGAGCGCGATCACGGCGATTTCCGTCGTGCCACCGCCAATGTCGATCACCATGTTGCCCGTTGGCGTTTCCACGGGTAGGCCTACGCCAATCGCCGCCGCCATGGGCTCGGCCACCATGAACACTTCCTTCGCGCCGGCGCCAAGCGCGGAGTCGCGCACCGCGCGCCTTTCCACTTCCGTGATGCCCGACGGTACGCACACGATCACGCGCGGCTTCACCTTGAAGATGTGATTGTCGATGATCAGCGTCAGGAAATAGCGGAGCATCTTTTCCGTGACGTCGAAGTCGGCAATGACCCCGTCCTTCATGGGACGCACCGCGAGCACGCCATCGGGTGTCCGTCCGAGCATGCGCTTGGCCTCGAGTCCGACCCCCTTGATCTTGTTGGTGGCGCGATCAATCGCCACGACGGAGGGCTCGTTGAGCACGATCCCTTCCCCGCGCACGTAGATCAGCGTATTCGCGGTGCCGAGGTCCACGGCGATCGCGTTCGCGGGGAAAAACGAACCCGCTTTGAACAAGGGCCAGCGCATCGAAGCTTTAGTCTGACGCTCCCGCGGGAGCGTGGTGGGCGGCGGGGAGGACACAGGGCGTTCGGCGGTTAAACTAGCCGCAGAGCAGTGCTGCGGCAAGGCGTTGGCTTGACACGACGTAGCCACTTCAGGTATCCTCGCCGGCATGCCGGCATCTCGCCTCGCCGAAGTGGCAGTCGTCGATCAATGGGTGTGCGACGCGTGCGGGCTCTGCCTCCCGCTCTGTCCGCCTATGGCGATTCAGTTGCGCCACGAGGGTCTGCAGATAGACGATTCAATTTGCACGGGGTGTCGGAAGTGCGTTGCACCCTGCCCGGTTGGGGCGCTGGCGATGGTCCCTCGGGCATGACTTCGACGTCCCACCGCTGCGATGTCCTCATCATTGGCGGCGGTCCCGCCGGCCTCATTGCGGCGCGCGAGGTCGCCAGCCGCGATCCCGGGCTCGACGTGCTGCTCGTGGAGCGTGATCGCGCTATCGGAAGTCCGGTGCGGTGCGGCGAGGGCGTGGGCAGCGCGGGGCTTTCGGAGTTCATTGACCCTGCAGGCGCATCGTGGGTGTCGCGGCGCATCACGCGCGTGATCTTTCGTGCTCCTGGCGGGCTGGAAGTGCGTGTGGCGGATGGCGATGTGGGCTACATCCTGGACCGCGCGCGCTTCGAACCGGCGATCGCCGCGGACGCTGGCCGGCTGGGCGTCGACATTCAGATCGGCACCGAGGCGATCGGGCTCACGCGGTCATCGCGGGGATGGACGGTTTCGCTGCGGGGTCCACACGGACCGCGCGACATCGCCGCCCGTCTCGTGATCTGCGCCGATGGCGTGGAGGGAATGGCCGGTCGCTGGGCCGGGCTCGATACACGCGTTCCGGCGCGCGACATGGAGAGCTGCGCGCAGTATGTCGTCTCCGCGATTGAGTTCGATCCGGACGCGATCTACCTGCACTTCGGTCATTCCGTGGCGCCCGGCGGGTACGCCTGGGTGTTCCCGAAAGGGAACGCCACGGCGAACGTCGGCCTCGGCATCGTGGCGCTGCGCGCCGAGCCTGGCCGAACCGCGCGCGACTATCTGGACCGCTATCTCGCGGCGTACTTCCCGACCGGGGTGACGACGGCGTACACCGTGGGCGGGGTGATCGTGCATCCAACCATCCGGCGAACCGTCACCGACGCGCTCATGGTGTGCGGCGATGCCGGGCACATGATCAACCCGCTTTCAGGCGGGGGAATCGTGAACGCCATGAAGGCGGGCCGTCTCGCGGCGCACATCGCGGTTGATGCCCTGCGGTCAGGCGACTGCTCCGCGCCGCGACTCGAGCGCTACCACGCCGCGTGGATGGCGCTGCTGGGCGACGATCACGTCCGCTTCCACAAGCTCAAGGACACGCTGGCGCGATTCGATGACGCGTTTCTGGATGGCCTTGCCGGCACGGTGAACGACATTCCGCTCCGCGAGCGCACGCTGCGCCGCATCTTCGTTGCGGCGCTCACCCGCCATCCCTCGCTGCTTCCGGTGGTGGTCAAGTACTTCGTGTAGCCAGCCGCTACGCGTGCGCCCGCCTCCAGCGCTGCCAGAGCGTCGTGCCGGCCGCACACCGGTTGGCGCCGGCCGCGCCGAGGCGCTCGAGGCCGGCCAGGGCGCCAACTCCCGGTCGGGGCGGCGCCCACATGTATACGGGATGGCGGGGGACGGACATGAGATCCCCGCGCCAGCCACGCGCCAGCGTGAATGCCAGCGAATAGCCATGCCGTCGCGCGAGGAGGCGTTCTCTGGCCCCGAATGCACCGAAGGGATAGCTCAGGGTGTCGGCCGGTGCATCCAGGGCCTGGATCAAGGTCTGGCGCGACGCAGCGAGCTCGCGCTCGACGCGTGCATCGTCCATCCAGGTGAGCCGCGGGTGCGTCGCCGTATGGGATCCGAATTCGATGCCGCGCGCCTGCCAGCGCCGCATGTCGCGCCACTCCAGGTGGGCGAACCGCCGTCCCCCGTAGGCCACGTCCCATCGGTTCAACCGCCCCGCGAACTCCGTGATGACGAAACACGCGGCGCGAAATCCATGCGCCTCGAGCACCGGGAAGGCGTGCTCGCGAAGACCACGATAGGCATCGTCGAACGTGATGACGATCTCGCGCGCGCCGACCGCACGCGCGCCGCGGGCGCAGGCCTGCAGTTCACCGAGCGTCAGTGTGGTCCAGCCGTCGCGCGCCAGACGCTCGATCTGACGCGCGAAGCGCCGCGGTGAGATCCGCGTGACGCCGAGCTCGCGGCGCCGCTCGATCTTGTGGTAGCAGAGAATCGGGGGCAGCGTGCCCACGGCGCCCATCGCTCCGCTCTACTGCAACACCTGCTCTAGCGGCGTGCATTCCATGCCGAACGCCTCCGCCACGGCGGGATAGACCACCTTGCCGTCCACGACGTTCAGCCCCTTGGCGAGCGCCGGGTCTGCGTTCAGCGCCTTCTTCCACCCCTTGTTCGCGAGCTGCAACGCATACGGGAATGTCGCGTTGGTGAGCGCCAGCGTCGAGGTGCGCGGCACGCCGCCCGGCATGTTGGCCACGCCGTAATGGATGACGCCGTCCACGGTGTAGACGGGATTCTCGTGCGTGGTGGCGTGGATCGTTTCCACCGAGCCGCCCTGGTCAATGGCGACATCCACGATGACCGAGCCTGGCTGCATGAGCTTGAGGTCCTCGCGCCGCACGAGACGCGGCGCCTTGGCGCCCGTGACGAGCACGGCGCCGACGACCAGGTCCGCGGTGGCGATCTGCTCCAGAATCGTGTGCCGGTTCGAATACACGAGCGTCACGTTCGCGGGCATGACGTCGGAGAGATAGCGCAGCCGCTCCAGGTTGATGTCGAGAATCGTGACCTTGGCACCGAGTCCGGCGGCCATCTTCGCGGCGTTCGTGCCCACCACGCCGCCACCGAGAATCACGACCTTTCCCGGCGGCACGCCTGGCACGCCGCCCAGGAGCACGCCGCGCCCGCCGTGCAGCTTCTCCAGATATTTGGCCCCCGCCTGCACCGCCATGCGGCCGGCCACCTCCGACATGGGCGTGAGCAGCGGCAATTCACCATCGGTGCGCTGCACCGTCTCGTACGCGATGCACGTGGCGCCGCTGGCGATGTGCGCCATGGTGAGCCGTTCATCGGCCGCAAAATGGAAGTACGTGAAGATCGTCTGCCCGCGGCGCATGCAGTTCCATTCCTTCTCGATCGGCTCCTTGACCTTCATGATCATTTCGGCGTCGCGCCAGACGGCTCCCGCATCGGGTGCGATGTTCGCGCCCGCCTTCGTGTACAAATCGTCGGGGAAGCCGCTTCCCTCTCCGGCACCGCGCTCGACGGCGACGGAGTGACCATGGGCGACGAGCGCTTCGGCACCCGCCGGCACGAGTGCGACGCGATTTTCATTGGTCTTGATTTCCTTCGGAACGCCGATGCGCATGGCTTGAATGATTCAGGTGAGAGGGGAGCCGCGCCGCTGCAGCCGGCACGGCACGCCTGGCTGTCGTCGCGACGGGGTATATGGTAACCGAACCGGCGGGTGGGGCGCCACTGCGGTCAGCCTCTCCCCACCACCCTTCCCTTGGGAATCATCCCCGCCGCCAGCACCCCACTCTTGGGAATGGGCAATCGGGAATAGTGGCAAGGCGGAATAGGGAGGCCGATTCCCCATTCCCCATTTCCGCGCAGGCGGCCGGCCGGCGGTCGGCCGCCGCTTCCCGCAGGGCGCTCCTGACAGGGAGCCGCCCGCTTCCCGCAGTCGCGCTCCGC
>JBOHTE010000021.1:0-1915 GCA_050733555.1 Gemmatimonadaceae bacterium
GCGTCCGGGTGAGCAATCGAACGGGCGGCGGACCCACGCAGTTCGGCAACGGCCGGTTCGGTTCGCAGAACGCCGCCGTGGTGGGACGTCTGAACGACATCAATCCCGAAGAGATCGAGAGCATCCAGATCATCAAGGGGCCGGCGGCCGCGACGATCTACGGCACTGAAGCGGCCAACGGCGTCATCCAGATCATCACCAAGCAGGGTGCGGCCGGAAAGCCGGTATTCAGCGTGCAGGCGCAGCAGGGCGCCATCTATTTCCGGGATCCTGAGGGAAGGGTGCAGACCAACTACGTGCGTGATGGCACGGGCACCATCGTTCCCTTCAACGCCATCAGCGCGCAGGACCAGGCCGGAACTCCGGTGTTCACCACCGGAAAGTCGAATCAGTACAGCGCCTCACTGTCGGGCGGCCTCGGCGTGGGCCGCTACTTTCTCTCCGCCAACTACCAGGACGATCACGGGGTCGAGCCCAACAACTCGATCAAACAGTTCGGCGCGCATGCCAACCTCAGTCTCACGCCGAACGACAAGATCGATGTGGCATCGAGCCTCAACTACGTGCAAGGCACCTACCACACCGGCGTCGACGTCGGTCTCTCGGCGCTGCTCGGCGCGGAGTTCGCTCACCCGCTGGTGTTCAACGTTCCCGGCGCCGACGGATTCTATCCGAACGTGCCGCCCACGGTGCCACAGACCCTCTTCGACAACAGTGATGACATCCACCGCTTCACCGGCAGCGCCACGTTCAATCATCATCCGGTGATGGTTCACGCAGCGTCTCATCGTCGGCCTGGACTACACCGATGAAGATGGCCGCGGGCTCGAGCGGTTCGCGCCGCCGAATCTCGCGCCGTTCACGCTGGGGGGTGCCGCGGGACGCATCGGGCAGACCCTCTCCTCGACATCCCTCACGACCCTTGACTACAACGGCACGGTGAAGGTCAACCTGACGCCGGCCATCACCTCCTCATCATCGCTCGGCGGCCAGTGGTATCGCACGGCGCTGCACCAGAGTTTCCTCGGCGGTATCGGCTTCCCCGGACCCGGCATCACGACTGTCTCGGGCACGGCGACAGCGCTGCCGTCCACGCAGGGCGATACCATCAATACCACCATCGGCGGCTACGCCCAGGAAGAGATCGGATTGCACGATCGATTGTTCCTGACCGGCGCGTTCCGTGTGGACAACAACAGTGCCTTCGGCGACCAGTTCCGGTGGATCACCTATCCCAAGCTGAGCGCGTCGTGGATCGTGAGCGACGAGCCGTTCTGGACCGTCCATTTCGTGAACTCGCTGAAATTGCGGGCAGCATACGGGGAATCGGGGCGCGCGCCGCTCGCCTTCTCGGCGTTGCGGGCCTATCAGCCGGTGCAGGGGCCCCTCGGCAGCAATGCCTTCACGGCTGGGTCCTATGGCAACCCCGACCTGAAGCCGGAACGCGGCAAGGAAACCGAAGTCGGTTTCGAGGCGGATCTCTGGAACCGTGTCCATCTCGACTTCACGTATTACAACAAGCACACGACAAACGAGATCGTGGCGCAGGCGGTCGCGCCGTCCAGCGGCTTCACGGGCACACAGTACCAGAACCTCGGCCAGGTGAACAACCACGGCATCGAGCTACAGGCGGTCCTGCAGGTGCTCCGCATGCAGAATTTCGCGTGGGAGATCACCGGCAACTACGCGACGGCGCATAACAAGATCATCAGCCTGGGCGGTGTTCCATCGCTCGTGACCACGGCCGGCCAGGCGAACGTGGTCGGCAATCCTATCGAATCGTACTTCTCGCGGCGCGTGGTTTCCGCCACGATCGATCCGTCCACTGGCGCGGCATCGGATGTGATGTGCGATGGCGGGGCCGGCAGTGGCCCGGTCGACTGCTCAGCCGCGCCGTTCGTCTTCATTGGGTCGG
>JBOHTE010000022.1:0-9660 GCA_050733555.1 Gemmatimonadaceae bacterium
GCCCTGAAGCGCGGCAGGCGGCACACGTTGCCAGAAGCATCACGGCAAGGGCATGGCGCAGGATCACTTCCCGTCAATCGTCACGCCGAGTGCCTGCAGTACGGCATCGATCGGATTGCCGATGGTCGTGGTCTGGCCGCCGGCGAAGAGCAGGGCGACCGGATTGGCATTCGTATCATCGGTCACGATAAGCGAACCGGAGTCGCCGGCCTTGCTGAATGCGCCGTGCTTGCCACCCACGACCACCTGATTCACGAACGTCGCCACGCCGACGTCGTACTGCACCGTCACCGTTGCGTTGATGGCGGTGACGCTGCCGTGCGTGCAGCCGGTGGTGCGGCCGCACTTCTGCACCGCCATTCTCACCGTGGCGGCCTTTGTCGTCTGATTCGGCTGGCCGTAGCCGCCGGAGAACGTCGCGTTGCCAACCAGACTGGATGTAGTGCTGGCCAGTGCCGCGTCCACCGTATTGGTTCCGCTGCCAAACGTGATCGTCACGAACTGGGAGAGTGCGCCGATCGAGCTGCCGGTGGGAATGCTGCACTGCGGACTCGTGTCATAGCGCCCGGGCTGCAGGATGTGCTCTCCCGGGCTTCCGACATTCTGGCGCGCCAGGACGTGGTTGTTGCTCAGGATATAGACGCTTCCACCCTTCGTGACGCGTGCGCCCAACGTGCCCGCCGCGCACTCGTTCTCGTTGCCGATGGAGACGCCAAGCGGAACGGGGCGGGCAAAGGTGCCGGAGGGATCCACGCTGCCGCCACCGCCGCCACCACCGCCACCGCCGCCCGGCTTCCCCTTGCGGGGGAGCACGGCCAGGAAGGGTCCGGTCGGTATGAGTTTCACGGGAACGCCATCGAGTTTCGTTGGCAAACCGCCAATGGCGCCGTTCGCGGTCATGATGACGACTGCCGGTGCGCCATTATCCGACAGTCCTACGCCAATGCCTTCCACCCCGGTGCGCGCCATGATGTCGCGCTCGTGCTTGCTGCGCGCGGCCAGGGCGGCATGAAAGTCAGGACCCTGCTGGCCGCCACGAGAAAATTCCGGCGCGCCGGCTGTCGGCGCGGGTGGGCTGGTACTGTCCGTACAGGCGGCGACAGCGCTGACGGCGAAGACAAGTGCGATGCGGAGTGAGCGTGTAGTGGCGCGGCGTGCGGATCGCATATCGGTAGCCTCGTCGCTGTGACCGGAGAACGCCGCCTGGCGGGGCGGCACGGATGAGACGGCCCATAATGGTGCGCGCCGGCAAATTGCGCCAGCACACGGAGCCGCCGACAGATTGCGCGGCGAGCCGGGAAGCACTTCGATGGGACTACGTCGCTCGAGTAAAATATTGACACGGTTTCCCGCGGACCTTGACGGCAGCCGCTACCCGTCGCACGCTTGAGGGGAAACGTGCCGTCCGACGTCGGGCCGTGAGGACGGTGCGATGTGTGCCCAACGGAGGGCCGAGCCGTGGACGAGCCAATGGTAGGAGATCGTAGCGTGGGGATATCGATGGCGCCGCCGGATGGCGGCAAGTACGTCTACTGCATTGTGCGCAGCGCACGACCGTGCGAATTCGGCGCGATCGGCATTGGCGGTGAAGCGAATCGCGTGTACACGGTGCACCACGAGGATCTCGCGGCCGTCGTGAGCGATACGCCCATCGTGATCTACGATCCGACGCGCGAGAACGTGCTGGCGCACGAGTTCGTGAATGAGACGGTGATGCGCGAGCACACGGTGATACCCATGTCGTTCGGCACCGTGTTCCGCTCGGGCGACGATGTGTCCGAGCTGCTGCGTTCCACGTACGAAGCGTTCAGCGATGTGCTCGACAAGATGCGCGACAAGATCGAGTTCGGTCTCAAGGTCCTGTGGGATCGCGAGCGTGTCATCGCGACGCTGGAGCGCAGCAACGAGGAGATCCGCCGCCTCAAGGATGAAATCGAACGGAACGCCCAGAACTCCACCTACTTTGCGCGCATCCAGTTGGGTCGGCTCGTGGAGGCGGCACTCGAGGAATTGGGGAGCGCGTTCGTGGCGGACGTGCACGCGTCACTGCGGCCGGTCGCCGTCGCGAGTCGCAGCAACAAGCCGATTGGCGATCGCATGATCATGAACGCGGCGTTCCTGGTCGAACGCTCCGAGAGTGAAGCATTCGATGAGAAGGTGAAGGAGCTGAGCCACCGCTATGAAGAGCTGCTGACCTTCAAGTACACCGGTCCGTGGCCGCCGTACAACTTCGTGAACATCAAGCTCAAGCTCGAGCGCGCGGACTGATCCATCATGGGGCTTCTCTCGAAGCTGCTCACGTTTCCCGTCTCTGCTCCGATCGCCGGCGTGCGGTGGTCGCTGGAGACCGTGGAGCGTGTCGTACGCGATGAACTGGTTGATGACAGCGCCATCAAGGAAGAACTGATGGCGCTGCAACTGGCGCTCGACGAGGGAGACATTGACGGAGAGGAATACGTGCGCCGCGAGGCAGAGCTCATGCAGCGATTCCGCGACGTCCGCTACTGGCGCGAGCAGTTCGGCATGGGCGTCAGCGGCGGTCCAGTGCGCGTGCAGCGCGATGCGGAGGAGAACGGCTGAACAGCCCCCTCTACTACGTGTACGGGGTGGTGCGCCCCGGCATGGCCATGGCGCCGGCACCGCGCGGGCTGGACGGCGCGCCCGTCATGCTCGAGCCGGGTCCCGGGGCGGCACCGGCGGTGGATCTGCCCATGGCGGCACTGGTGTCGCGCGTGGATCCAGCGGCCTACACACCGACCGTGGTTGAAACGCGCGTCGGGGACATGGAGTGGGTCGGGCCGCGCGCCGAGGCGCACGACGCCGTGCTCACGTGGGCCAGTGAACAGAACGCCGTGGTGCCGTTCCCCATGTTCACGCTGTATGCCAGCGCCGAGTCGCTGCACGAGATGCTGCGCGAGCGCGGCGCGGCGCTCGATGCGCTGCTGCGCCGCGTGGCCCATGCGGACGAGTGGTCGGTACGCCTCTTCCGCCTGGACGACGCGATGGCGGCCGCACTCGAGGAATGGAGCCCCGCCATGGCGGAGCTCGCGCGTCAGGCCGCCGCGGCGACCCCCGGGCAGCGCTACCTGCTCGAGCGCAAGGCGGATGAACAGCGCGGCGCGGAACTCCTCCGCCTGAGTGCCGAAGCCGCGAGCGAGAGCTTCGCTGCCCTGTCCGCGCACGCGGATGCTGCGGTGCGTGACGCGCTTCCTGCCGCGCGCATGCAGGAGCGACAGGCTGGTGCGGCAATTCTCGATGCGGCGTTCCTGGTGCACCGGGATCGAGGCACCGGCTTTCGAGAGGTCGTGGCCGAACTGGCCCGAACGTTGGAGCCCAGAGGGCTTCGCATCGCATTGAGCGGTCCCTGGCCGCCCTACCACTTTGTGCGCGAACCATCGTGAGTGACAGCGAGCTCGAACTGACCGGCGACGAGCGCCTCGTCCTCGGGGATCTGCTGAATCACGTGCTCGACAAGGGCGTCGTCATCAGCGGCGATGTGACGATCTCCGTGGCCGACATTGACCTCATTCGCGTCGGGCTGAATCTGTTCATCACGTCCATTCAGACGGAGCTCCAGCACGCTGTGCTGGAGCGCCCGGTGCCCGATGCCGACCTACCTGTACTGCGTGATTCCGGCGGGATATGAGCCGCCGGCCGCGACGGCCGTGGGGGTGGAGCGGGCACCCGTGCGAGCGCTGTCGTCCGACGAGCTGGACGCCTGGGTGAGCACCGTTCCTGACGCGTCCATCCCTGGCACGCTGGCCAACGCCCGGGCGCATGACGGCGTGGTGCGCGCGGCCATGTCGCGGGCGACGCCTGTGCCCGCGCGACTGGGACAGGTGGTGGCACATGACGACGACCTGCGTCGCTGGATGCGCGAGCGACAACGCGCATTGATCCAATCGAGTGAGCGCGTGCGCGGCTGCGTGGAGATGACCGTGCGAGTCCTGATGAGCGGAGGGGATCCGGCAGCCGGTGTGCGACAGGGCGGCGAGCCACCACGTGATTCCGGACGCGCCTATCTGGACTGGCTGCGTGCGCGGCAGCAGGCTCTACGGGACGCGGAGCGTCAGGCCCGTCGCTTGCACGAGGAGATCGCGCGCCTGACGAGCGGAGTCATTCGGGAGACCGCTGGCGTCTCCGTGCATGCCGTTGCGCCGCTGCTCGAGGTG
This sequence comes from Gemmatimonadaceae bacterium, assembly GCA_050733555.1. Classification (GTDB taxonomy): domain Bacteria; phylum Gemmatimonadota; class Gemmatimonadetes; order Gemmatimonadales; family Gemmatimonadaceae; genus JADGGM01. The sequence goes on from JBOHTE010000022.1 coordinate 4,173, forward strand.
GCGCATCTGGTACCCCGCGACCTGATCGCGCGGCACCGTGACATCGTACACGCGGTGGTGGAAGGCCGTTGGGGGCTGCGCCTCATGCTGACTGGTCCATGGGCTCCATATACATTCTGCACTGCCGCGAGTGAGTGACCCGGACGCCAGGGGCGCCGCTGAGGCGAACGCGCCACACGTGGAGGCGACGGCGGGAAGCATCGACGCGTTCGCGGCGGAACTGCGCGCGGTCGCGCAGGCCTTGCCAGGGCGCATTAACGCGCTGCCGGAGAACCTGGACAGCGGGTTGGCGCGCCTCGTCTTGACAGTGGTCGAACTTTTAAGGAATGTGTTGGAGCACCAGGCAGTGCGCCGCATGGATAGCGGGTCGCTCACCGATGAGCAGGTCGAACGATTGGGGCTGGCCTTGCTGCGGCTGAACGAGCGCATGGGCGAACTGAAATCCGTCTTTCATCTCACCGACGAAGATCTCAACATCGACCTGGGGCCGCTGGGGCGCCTGCGATGAGGAGCGCGGTGATGTCGGTGCGACGTCTGCACGAGCGTGGCCTACATTGACACTGGAGTACAGCGGATTGTCCGAGCACCCCGTTTCCACACGCAGCCACGGCCTCGTTGAGATTCTCGACCGGGTGCTGGACAAAGGCCTCGTCATCGCGGGAGACATCAAGATCAACCTGGCGAACGTCGAGCTGCTCACGATTCAGGTTCGCCTGCTCGTGTGCTCCATCGACAAGGCGGAGCAGATTGGATTGAACTGGTGGCGATACGATCCGCGCCTCACGGCGGTGGCGACGGTACCGCACCTCACAAACGGCGACGACCTGGAGGGCCGGCTGGCCCGTCTCGAGCGTCGGCTCGACGCGCTGGCGGCTCCGTCGCCATCAGCCGGACCACGCACCGGGCAGGCTGGTCCCGAACCTCCTCTCACGGAGTGAGCACGAAATGGCAATAGAGCGTTCGCCCGGTGGCAGTTCTCTCATTGACGTCCTGGACCGTGTGCTGGACAAGGGGATCGTCATTGATGCCTGGGTCCGCGTGTCACTGGTGGGCATTGACCTCGTGACGGTCGAGGCACGCATCGTGGTGGCGTCCATCGACACGTATCTCAAGTACTCGGAGGCCGTGGGCATGACGGCGCCCGGATCGCGGCCGCGCGAGATCCCCGGCACGCTCACCGAGACCGAGCTGGAGCGCTTGCAGCGTGAGAACATCGAGTTGCGGTCGCGACTCGATCAGCTCCTCACACCGGGGCGCGTCAGCTGATGTCATGACCGGTCCGAGCGTGACGGCCGGCGCACCGGGCCTCGCGCGCCTGGAGCCACTTGAGTTTCTCGCGACGCTCTCGGAAGCGCCCGACTTTGCGACGGCGGCCACTTTCGCCGTCACCGAGCTGGCACGCAGTGCAGGAGTCACGCGTTGCTGCCTGCTCGAGGTGCAATCCTCCACCGACAGTCTCGTGGTTGCCGGGCATTCGGGGTTCGACCCGGCGCCGCTGTCGTTCGCGCCGATTCCGCTGGGCGATCTCTCGAATCCGCTGGTGGTCGCCACCCTCGCGCTGCAGCCGGCACGCCGGCGCGATGCGACGTTCGCGCACCGGTCGCCCATCGAGGACTGGCTCGCGCTCCCGATGCCGCGCCCGTATCGGCGTGGCGCGCCCGCGCTGCTGTCACCCTCGCACGCCGCCGAGCTGCTGAACGCCAGCGGTGCCGAATCGCTGGCGAACGTCCCGCGTTTCGGCCAGTCGTCCGGCGGCGTCTTCGTGCTCGACGCCAGCAACCTGGACGATGTCGTCGTGCCGCCGCTCATCCAGCTCGCGTCGCTCTCCGGGCCGGTGCTCAGCCGGTTCTCGGAGTTGGCCCTCGTGCACGGCGAGGCGGAGCGGCTCAGGCAACTGTCGGGCCGGCTCACACTCATGATGAACGCGCTCCCCGATCCCATTGTCATCACGGATGCGGCGAACAACATCCTCGTCCAGAATGCGCGCGCGGAGCATCTGCTCGCCGCGTCGGATGCCGATTCGCCCGGGCGGCGGCGCGCGCTGGAGATGAACAACCTGCTGTTCACCTCGGGACTCGCGCGCGCGGTCATGGCGGCGGGCGAGCGGTCCGCGCCGCGCGAGCTGAATCTGGTGGATCCAGGCGAAGGGACCGATCTCCTGTTCGAGCTGCTGGCGCATCCGCTGAGCGGCGACGAGCGGGGGGGCGCCGTGCTCTCGGTGCTGCGCGACGTGACGGACCTGCGCCTGGCCTCCGAAGAGCTCGAGCGCCAGGTACACCAGTTGCGGCAGGCCCGCGTCCAGGCCACCAAGGAACGCGATCGTCTCAATGTGATTCTCGGCAACGTGGCCGATCCGATTCTCGTGACGGACGATCAGGCGAAGATCCTGCTCATGAACGAGAAGGCCGAGCAACTCTTCGAGGTGGGTGACACGGGCAGCAGCGCGTACGAGTACCACGTCAAGCGCGCGGTGCTCAGCAACGACACGAGATTCTCGACTTTCATTGCCGAGTTCTCGCTGTCAGGGGACCGCGCCCGGCACGAGCGCATGACGCTCGTCCGTCCCGAGAACGGCACCGAGCTGCCCATTGAAGTGGTGTCCGGCAAGATCCCCAATGAGCGCGGCGAAGCCGTGGCCATCGTCTCCGTGCTGCACGATCTGACCAAGCAAGTGGAGAACGAGCGCCTCTACGGCGAGCTCAAGGCGTTCTCCAGCGAGCTCGAGGCGCGCGTGCGCGCCGCCACGCGCGATCTCGAAGCACAGAATGAACAGCTCAAGTGGCAGTCCCAGGAAGTGGAGAAGGCCAACAAGCTCAAGTCCGACTTCCTGGCGAACATGTCCCATGAGCTGCGTACGCCGATCAACGCCATCATGGGGCATTCGGCGCTGGTGAGTGACGAGATCTATGGACCGCTGAACAGCCGCCAGAATGACGCGATGCGGCGGATCGGCGCTGCCGCGCAGGACCTGCTCGCGCTGATCAACAACATTCTCGACCTCGCGAGGATCGAGGCCGGCAAGATGCCCGTGACCTACGAGGATGTGGACCTGCGCCGGGTGATCGCCGAACTGGATCAGCAGATCGAGCCGCTCGTGAAGAAGCGCGGGCTGACCTTTTCGGTGTCCATGTGCGACGGCTGCTCGGTGATCCGGACCGACCGCCAGAAGTTCAAGCAGATCCTGCTGAATCTGCTCTCGAACGCCATCAAGTTCACCAACCAGGGCGGCATTACCGTGACCGTGGAGCGCGATGAGGACGCGCTGCGCGTCGCGGTGGCCGATACTGGCATCGGCATCCAGTCCGGCGATCTCGACGTGATCTGGGAGGACTTCCGCCAGGTGGATCAATCGATGACGCGCGAGGTAGGCGGTACCGGACTGGGACTCAGCATCGTGCGCAATTTCATGGATCACCTGGGTGGTCACGTTACGGTGTCGAGCACGTATGGTGTCGGCACGATATTCACGCTCACGTTGCCGCTCGTGTTTCCGGTACACGCGAGCGGCCTCGTGGAGCACGCCGGACACGACGCGAGCTGATCACGCGGTCATTCCGCTCGCAGCGCTTCCAGGGGATCGATGCGGCTGGCTCGCATCGCGGGAATCATCACGGCGGCCGCCGCCACGAGCAGCAGGAGTACGGGGATCGCCGCGAAGGTGGGCGGGTCCACTGGCGCCACGTGATAGAGCAGTGTGCGCAGATAGCGGGTCAGCAGAAGTGCGGCGACGAGCCCGAGCGCTACCCCCGCGCCGGCGGGCAGCATGCCCTGCCGCAGGACCATGCCGGTCACGGCCGGGACGCTGGCGCCGAGCGCCAGACGGATGCCGATCTCCCGCTTGCGCTGTCCCACGGCGTACGAGATGACGCCGTAGATGCCAACGGCCGCGAGCAGCAGCGCCAGTGCCGCGAATCCCGCCATCACCGACATCGTGAAGCGCTGCTCGCGCGTGGCGGCCACCACGACATCGTTCAACGTTTGCACGTGCGTCAGGGGGACATCCGGATCCGCGTCGTGCACGAGGCGGCGGATCGGATTCGCGAGCGCGAGCGGGTTCGCTGACGAGCGCACCACCAGCGTCATGGAACGGCGCGGCGCGCCGAAGAGCATCCCCCACTGCGCCAGCGGCACGAACCACATCCGCTTCACCGGCGTGAGCAGCGAGTTGTGGTGCACGTCGCCAATCACGCCGACGATGGTTCGCCACCTCGTGGTGTCGCCCCCGATGGCGATGCGCTGGCCGATTGGATCTTCACCGGGGAAGTATTCGCGTGCCATGGTTTCGTTGATGGCGGCCACGAGAGCGCCATCTGCGGCGTCTGCCGTCGTGAAGAAGCGCCCGCGCACGAGGCGCTCGCGCATCGCCTCGAAGAATCCCGGGGTCACCACCTGCCAGTCGCCAGAGCGCCCCTGCTCGCCGGGCGGCACGGGACGTCCCTGGATGCGCACGCCCGCATCGCCGATTTGCGATGCCAGCGGCAGCTGCCGGACGAATCCCGCGGCCTGTACCCCGGGGAGCGCACGCACGCGGTTGCCAAGCTCCTCGTAGAAGGCAGTGACCGGTGCCGCCGAATCGTAGCGCGTGGCGGACAGCGCCAATCGCAACGACAGGACGTGGCCGGGATCGAAGCCCACGGGGATGCGCCGCAGATTGCGGAAGGAGCGCACGGTGAGGCCTGCCCCGAGCACGAGCAGCACCGCGAACGCCATTTCCAGGGCGATGAGCAGCGTACGTCCGCGGCGACGATCCACGCCTCCGCTCGCGCCGCGTGCTCCCTCGCGCAGTGCGCTGGACAGGTCCACGCGCGCGGCGCGCAGCGCTGGCACGATGCCGAACACCAACCCCGTGCCGATCGCCAGGAGGGCGGTCACGAGCATCACTCGTCCATCCACCGTCAGCTCCGCCAGTCGCGGCACCGACGTCGGCGCGTGCGCGATGAGCAGACGCACGCCGGCCCACGCGAGCGCCAACCCGAGCACACCACCGGAGAGTCCGAGCAGCAATCCCTCCGTGAGCGCCAGCCGGAGCAGATCCGTCCTGCCCGCCCCGAGCGCCGAACGCACCGCCACCTCGCGCGAACGCCCGTCGGCACGGGCGAGGAGCAGGTTGGCGACGTTCACACACGCGAGGAGCAGCAGCAGTCCGACTGCGGCGGCGAGGACAAGGAGCGCGACGCGAGCGCCGCCGCTCACCTCCTGCTGCAGCGACTCCGCGAATGCCGTGAAGCGCATGTCGGGTGGGTAGAGTCCTTCACGCGTCCAGCGCTGGGTCAGGGCGCGGAGTGCGGTCGTCACGGTGGCCGGGGTCACGCCCGGCTGAAGCCGGCCGATGCCGTAGATGCCGTGGCTCCCGCGTTCCGGAGCACTCCGGTCGAGCTGCATGGGCTGGACAACCTGGGCGGCCGACAGACTCTGGAACTCGAGCGGGAAGCGGAAGGTCACCGGCAGCACCCCCACGACCTGCTGACTGGTGCCGTCGATGACGATG
>JBOHTE010000023.1:0-3913 GCA_050733555.1 Gemmatimonadaceae bacterium
GCGCCGCGCGGCAGCCGTCGCCTCCATCGAGCAGCTCTTCGCGCTGCTGGCTCTCAGACCGCGCATCCAGCCGGAACTGCTGGCCGATGTGGTGGTGCCATTCATTGACGGGCTGGCGGTGGCGATGCAGGTGGATCCCGGGTTCAACGCACGCGCGGCGTTCGACGTCCTATGGCTTTCCCTGCTGGGACTTGCCGAATGAGCGACTGATGCACGCCACGCGCTTCCGCGGTAGCTTCTGATCCATGAGGCATCGCACGCACCGTAGCGCGCGCATCGCCGGCGCGCTGGCGGCGCTGATCGGTCTGGCGTGGATCGGCACCGTGGTCGCCGTCGTCCTCGTGGGCCGGCGCGACGATGCACGTTCGGCCAATGCCATCGTCGTCCTGGGCGCGGCGCAGTATGAAGGGCGGCCGTCCCCCGTGCTGCGGGCGCGGCTCGATCACGTGCTCGAACTCTGGCGGCGCGGCCTGGCGCCCGTGGTCATCGTGACCGGCGGTACGGGATTCGGCGATACGACGAGCGAAGCCATGGTCAGCCGAAAGTACCTGCTGCAACACGGGGTGCCGGACAGCGTCGTGATCATGGAGACACATGGGCTGACGACGATCCAGTCGTTGCGCGCCGTGTCGAGCATTGTGGCGGCCCTGCCCGGACGAACGGTCATTCTGGTGAGCGATCCCTTTCATATGCTTCGGCTTTCGATTCTGGCTCGGCATCTTGGACTGAAGCCATTCACGTCGCCGACCAGAACGAGTCCGATTTCGGCCAGTGCTGGCGTCCGCTGGAAGTACGTCTTGTCCGAGTCCATGAAAGTGCCGTTGACGCTTTTGCTCGAACTAAGCGACAATTGAGTCGTTTCTGTCGCTATATTGGCGCTGTATAGTCGTCATAATCTCACCGATCGCACTGTGTGCACCATGCCGCTGGCAGCCGTCGCTGATCGCTGGAACGATCCTCTGGCTCACGAGGTGGCCAAACACCTGTCCATTCGGCTCTTGCGCCAGTGGAAAGCCCTGATACATTGACGCCGCCTTACGAGTCTAAATACCCATCCCTGTACTTCCCTGGCGGCGGACTCATGCAATTCCGATCGCGGTCCAAAGCTGCCGTACCCAGGCACACTGACGTGCCAGTCGTCGCCGCGTCATCGTGTCCGTTCCGCATGCGGTCATCGTGGGTTGACGGCGCCGGACTGGCACGGCAGATCGAGCCGGGCCGTTGCGCCGTCCCGTGCAGACGGCACTAGCGAGTTGCCCGTCATACGTGCCATTAGAGATATGCCGCGATGTGGGTATCGCGAACAGACGGCTATCCGACATCCTCTGGCATCCCGCTATCGTGACGTGTACCTGTAGGCAATGCAGGATTTCTCGCATGCTCTCATTCGGAGGGAATGATATGCCCGTCACTCGGCTGTTCGCGCTGGCTGCAGGAGTGATGTTCCTGGCTGGTGCCACCCGTGCGCAGGAGCAGGTCCAAACTACGAAGACGGCGATGCGCGCGCCGACGTTCACGTCCGTGAGCAATGAGATGCTGCTCGGCGCGCGCAATGACGGCAAGAACTGGCTCACCTTCGGCCGGGACTACACGAACCAGCGATGGTCCCCGCTCCGGCAGATCACCAGCGCGAACGTCCGCACGCTGCAGCTCCAATGGATCTATCAGACCGGCATCTCCCGTCTCGGTTCCTTTGAAACCAGTCCGGTGGTCGTTGACGGCGTGATGTACGTGACCACGCCCTACAACACACTCATGGCGGTGGACGCGCGCAGCGGGCGCCAGATCTGGCGGTATGAATACAAGCAGTCCATTGCGTCGCCCATCTATTGCTGCGGTCCCAACAATCGCGGCGTGGCGATTTCCGGCAACATGGTCTACATGGCCACACTGGATGCGCACCTTGTCGCGCTCGACGCCAAGACCGGAAATGTGGCGTGGGACGTGCAGGTCGCGGACCCCGAAGCGGGCTACAGCGAGACGATGGCGCCGCTGATCATCGACAACATGGTGATCGTCGGCATCTCGGGAGCCGAATACGGCATTCGCGGGTTTGTCCGGGCGTACGACAAGAGCAACGGGAAGCAGATCTGGAATTTCTACACGCTCCCCGACAAGGGGTGGGAAGGCAATTTCGCCGCGCACACGAACGAGGGCGATGATCTGAAGCGCGACATCGCGGCAGAAAAGTCCGCGATGACGCAGTATGGCGACGCGTGGCAGCGTGGTGGCGGCTCGGTCTGGATGACGCCGTCGTACGATCCGGACACGCACATGCTCTACTTCGCCGTGGGCAATCCGTCCCCGGATCTCGATGGGTCGGTTCGTCCCGGCGACGACCTCTACACGGAATCCATCGTTGCAGTTGACGCCCGAACCGGCGACTACAAGTGGCACTACCAGGAAGTGCCGCACGATGTATGGGATTTTGATGCAACGAGCCCGACCGTGCTGGTGACGCTGAAGAACGGGAAGAAGGCTGTGGCGGAAGCGGGGAAGACTGCCTACGTGTACGTTCTGGACGCGGCGACAGGCAAGCTGATTCGCCGCTCTGATGAGTTCAACCGGCACGAGAATTATTTCGCCCAGCCCACGCCGGAAGGTGTGCGGATGCTGCCCGGTGCGAATGGCGGGTCGGAATGGTCGCCACCCGCAGTGAATCCAACGCTGGGATACATGTACGTCCTGGGGCTGGAGCAGCCGATGAATTACATCACGCACAGCGCCCCGCTGGAGAAGGGAAAACTCTGGCTGGGCTCGGCGTTCAAGGCGGTGCCAGGCGAGCAGCAATTCGGGACGTTCACGGCAATTGATCTGAATACCGGCAAGCGGGCGTGGCAGGTGAAGACCGAACAGCCAATGATCGGTGGCGCGCTCGCCACCGCGGGCAACGTCGTCTTCACGGGTGAGGGAAACGGACACTTCAATGCCTACGATGCACGTACGGGCAAGCAGCTCTGGACCTTCCAGGCGGGGGCAGGGTGCAATGCGCCGCCGGTAACGTATACGCTCGATGGCAAGCAGTACGTCGCGGTCGCGTGTGGCGGCAATTTCCAGCTCGGGTATCCTCTGGGTGACGCCGTGCTGGTGTTCGCGCTGCCAGGTGGCAAGTAGGAGCGCCGCCCGAGCGACGGCGGCTGCGGCGAGCGTAGTGCTGCTGGTGTGCGCTGCGTTTCTCGCTGGACACAGGGTGGCGCGCGCGACGCAGGAGCCGCGCCACCCGGCGCTGCTGACGGGCGCCGACTGGACTGCGTTTGGCTCGCAAGGCAAGGAGGAGTACCTGAAGGGGTTCATCGCGGGCGCTGCGGCGGAGCAGGTTCGCGCCAATGCCGCAACCAGCGGCCAGTTGAACGACAGCAGCGCGGTTTCGAGTGCTGCTGTCGCGAAGCTGCTGGCAGCCGGAGATCTCCGGTTCTCGTATGCGCCGTCGGTGTATGCGGCGCAGCTTGATGACTTCTACTGGTGGGAGAATCACGAAACCGTTCCCATCGTGGATGCCATGATCAGCATCAACAGGCGGATGAAAGAGCCCTAGCATGTGGGTCCAGGGCTCCAGTCGCATCTGCAAGCAGGAGGTGGTTCTCGTCGCGCAGTTCAATCGATTTTTCCGCGTTGCCGCGTGATGGCGGGTTCGCTACGCAGCGTCGCGTCGTTGGTCGTTGCGGTTTCCTCAGTCCTCAATTCAGTCTGGGAGAAGCAGCCATGAAACGATTCGCTCTCTGGTGCATTGCCTTGTCTCTCGCGGGCGCGGGCGCCCTCAAGGCTCAGGCGCTCACCATGCAGATGAGCAACGGCTGGGCATTTACATTTTCCGGAAACGTCAACGCCTTCCTCATGTACACGGATGGGAAGGTGAAGGTGGCTGGCCCCATTACCGGTGGACTTGTTCCCGCGGAGCAGGTGAGTCGTATCC
>JBOHTE010000024.1:0-4596 GCA_050733555.1 Gemmatimonadaceae bacterium
CCGCCGCGCGCCGAAACGTGGCGCGCGGCAGCCGTTCAAGATATCTCCGCGTCAGCGATGTGTGCCGGGCAGTGCGCCGAGCCTGCGACGGTCAGGCAGCGGCCATGGCGCCCAGGTCGCTCGTGCACGCGGGACACCGGGTCGCGTCCTTGTTCACGTCCGTCTTGCAGTACGCGCACTTCTTCGTGGTGGCCGCAGCTGGAGCGGGCTCCTTGACGAAGATCTTGCTGATGCGCCAGCAGACGAAACCGATGATGATGAAGTTCACCAGCGCGCTCACGAAATCCCCAACTCCGAACTTGAATGGCCCGAGATTCCATGCGGCGGTTTTCCAGTTTCCCGCCGGCTCGGCAACAGTGATAATCGGCATGATGAAATCATTCACGATCGACTGCACGAGCGTGTTCAGGGCGACACCGAGCACCACGGCGATGGCCAGCGCTATCGCATTCTGCTTGATGAGAAAAGCCTTGAAGTCCTGCCACATACTTTGGCCTCTCGAGGCGGAAGATGGTCACAGTTTGGCGCATTCCGGTGGGGTCGGCAAGAGTGCGGCGAGTGGGGGTGCACCAAGGGGAGGACGAACGGAACCTGGAGCGAATCCGAAGAGCAGTTGGCAGGCTGGGCCACACACTGCCCCCTGGCATGGGCCCATGCCGACGCGCGTGTAGAGTTTGGCCTGACGCCCGGTCCAGCGCGGATCGATGCCGCCGCACCGCACGTCCTCGCAGCGGCAGAGGATCGTGCTGGCATCCGGGCGCTCCAACAGCTCGCTGCGCGGATGAAACGCCACCGCGACATCGGCTGTGAACTGCCGCCACCGATCGCGCGCGACGTAAAGGGTCGAGCCCTCCCGCAGCGTGGCGTCGTCCGCGGCGCAGCGGCCGGCGATCTCTCCCTCGACGAGCGCCGCGGCATCACCGGCCACGCCGGTGGGCTCGCCGGCGCAGTAGATGCACGGGTCGCTCGTCCGCTGGTGCTCGTCCACCGTCACCACGCCATTGTTGGTGGCGCAGCCCAGGAGTCGCGCGAGGTCGGTGTTCGGCACGAGACCGTAGCTGCAGCAGAGCACATCGCACGGCTCGGTCCAGCGGCGCTCCCCGTTGGTGAGAACGACGCGTTCGAGCCGCCCGTCGCCTTCGGCTCGACTGATCCACGTGCCCGGCCGGTAGCGCGTGCGAGCGAACGCGCCGCGATAGCGCGCACCCTGCAGGATCTTGCCGGGGTGACGCAGGAGGGTGGTCGCGAATCGGGCGACCCGCGAGCGTGGTGCCTGCTCGGCTACGGTCGCGACGTGCGCGCCCGAACGCGCCATGGCGGCGGCGACCGCAAACACCAGCGGGCCGGTGCCCGCGACAATCACGCGCCTGCCGCGCACTCTCATGCCGGCATCCAGCAGCGCCTTGGCACCGCCCAGCCCCAGTACGTTCGGCAGCGTCCAGCCGGGAAAGGGAAGAAACAGCTCGCGCGCGCCCGTGGCGATCACGATGTGCCGCGCGCGCACGACACACGACTCGCCGCGCTGCACGACAACCAGCCCGTCGCGCGCCGACCCATCCACAACCGCGGCGCCCGCAACCCAGCGCGCGCCGGAGCGCTCGCACCGTTCGATCCATTCGCGCCCCAGTGCGGGCAGATGATTCCGGTGTGCGTGTCGCCAGACCTGGCCGCCGGGACGTGCACCCTGATCAATGGCGACCACGCGTGCGCCGTGCTCCGCGGCGCATGCCGCCGCCGCCAGGCCGGCAGGGCCACCACCCACTACCGCCACGTCGTACTCGGCCGTCATGGCGGCTGAGTCCGCGCAGTTGATGCCTCCGTCTCGACGATCATTCCCTCCTCACAGACGAGAAGACAGGCGCGCTGGTGCGCGACGCCATTCACGCGCACGCGGCATTCGAAGCAGCTTCCCATGCCGCAGAGCGGCGCGCGCGCTTCGCCCGTGACGGACGTACGGAAGCGCACGATTCCGGCGTTGAGGAGCGCGGCGGCGAGCGTCGAGTCTCCGGTTGCGGCGATGGGGCGGCCGTCCACGACGATCTCGAACTGGTGCGACGTCATTCGGCACATCGCGCCGGAGACGCAGCCAGCACGCGTGTGGGCGAGAAGGGGAGCGGATCCACGGGCGGAGTGCGGCCCATCATGAGGGAGACGATCATCTCCGCCGTGCCGGGCGCCATCGTGATGCCAAGTCCCTCGTGTCCCGCCGCGATCCAGACGCCGTCCATGGCGTCCCACTTGCCGATGAGCGGCAGCTTGTCGGGCGTGGCGGGTCGGAAGCCCGTCCAGGCCCGGACGGCCGCGCAGCCGGCAAGGCCGGGCAGAAACTCGATCGCGCGACGAAGCATGTCGCGCAGTAGCGTAGCGTTGATTCCCGGCTCGCGTCCGATGAGTTCCCGCGACGAGCCAATGAGAAGCTGCCCCGTGGCACGCGGCTGCACGTTGAACGCCACCGAGGTGCCGCCCATCGTGTGGGCGCTGTGCAGGTAGCCGAGCTCCACGAGCTGGCTGTGACAGAGCGATGGATAGCGCTCGGTGATGAGCAGATGTCCCTTGCGCGGAACGACGGGAAGTTCGGGGATGAGTTGAGGCGCATCGATTCCCGACGCGATGAGTACCGCGCCGGCCGCAATCGTCGCGACGCTGCCGCTGGCGTCCCGCACGATGACGGCTCGTGCACGGACGGCCTGCGCGATGCACCCTTCGCGCAGTGTCGCGCCCAGCGCGCGGGCGCGCTCGAGCAGGCGGCGTGCGACCGCAGGCGGATACAGCACGCGGTCGCCGGGTACGTGCAGCGCGCCGGCGAGGCCGGGCCGGAGACTCGGCTCGAGGCGCGACAGCTCCCTCGCATCGATGACCGACGCCTCGATGTCGTGCCTGGCGTAGCTGGCCTGCCTTGTCCCGGCGGCTTGCATGTCGGCCTCGGACGTGGCGAGCCAGAGTGTGCCGCGGCGTTCATCCTCGCAATCGGACGGCAGCTCAGGCGCCATGCTGCTCCAGAGCTGGCGCGAGCGCGCAGTGAGTGCGAGCTGTGCCTCGCTGTCATCCATCACGACGATATGTCCCATCGCCGCCGCCGTGCTGCCGCCACCCACGAAATGGGAGTCGAGCACGAGCACGCGCATCCGCTCGCGAGCGAGCGCGAGCGCGCATGCGGCTCCCACGATGCCGGCGCCAACGATCACGACATCGGGGTGCGCCTCAGCCATCAACGCTCGGGGAACCCGTAGCGGAACGGATCCTCGTCATTGAAGACAAGCGTCGTCCGGGCGGTGATGAACGCGCGCCCCTGAATGAACGGCACGACGGTGCCATTCGGACCGTCCTCGACCCAGCCCGTGAACCGGCCGCCGGTGATGCTCTCCTGGCGCCAGCGCTGGCCGACGGCCAGCTCGCCGCGCGCGTGCAGCACCGCCATCTTCGCACTCGTGCCCGTGCCACAGGGGGACCGATCGTACGCGGCGCCGGGACAGAGCACGAAGTTGCGGCTGTCCGCATGCTGCTGTACGGGAGGACCGGAGAGCTCGATGTGATCGATGTCCGCCGCATTGGCGCCTGTCGTGCCCTGCGCGCGCAGCGCATCGCGAATGGCCGCGGTCGTCGCCATGAGCGCGGGCAGGTTGGCGAGCGCGAGCGCCGGCTGCGCCAGCTCCGTGAGGAAGAACCAGTTGCCACCGTACGCGACGTCGCCCTGCACGGGGCCCACGCCGGGCACGCTCACGCGCACGCCGGCGCGATACCGATAGCTCGGTACGTTGCGAATGCTGACCGCGCCGTGCGCGCCCAGCTCCGCCTGCACGGTTCCCGCCGGCGTATCAATGCGCATGAGGCCCGGGCGCGCGCGACCCAGGTGCTCGAGGGTGCGGGCGACGCCGATCAGCCCGTGACCGCACATGCCGAGGTATCCCACGTCGTTGAAAAACACGACCCCGGCCAGCGATCCCTCGTGCACGGGCGGCGTGAGCAGCGCGCCGACGATGGCGTCGTGACCACGTGGCTCACACACCACGGCGCGGCGCAGCGCATCCTGCTCACGGCGCAGCGATTCCCGCATCTCGAGCATCGTACCGCCAGCCGGCAGCGGCCAGCCGGCAACGACAACTCGAGTCGGCTCACCCTCGGTGTGGGAGTCGACGATCTCAATGGAAGTGGACACGGCGAGACGCAACGGGGGAAGGAGAACGGCCCGGGGAGAGCGGAGGTCGGAAGTCCTCAGCGTGCCGGCTGTGTCTCATGGCCTGCCGAGGAGAGCTGATGCCGGATGAGCGCCAGTGCGTCGTCGCGCTCCGCGCCGGCGAGGACGAGGCGGGGCGGCCGGACGCGCTCGCTTCCCCGGCCGACTTCCTGCTGCACGAGCTTGATGAGTTGCACGAACTTGGGCACGGTGTCGAGTCGCAGCAGCGGGAGAAACCAATCGTACAGTGCTCGCGTCTCCTGCACATTCCTGTCCGTGGCCAGGGCAAAGAGCCTGATGGATTCGGTGGGGAGTGCGTTCACCAGCCCAGCGACCCAGCCAACGGCGCCCGCGTGCACTCCTTCCACGATCAGATCATCGAGTCCCACGAAGATCGCCAACCGGTCGTCCAGGCGCTCGCG
>JBOHTE010000025.1:0-1781 GCA_050733555.1 Gemmatimonadaceae bacterium
GGGCGCGGTGGCGGCGGCGCCAGCGGCGTGCCCGCGCGACAACGGCGGCCTCACGCTGCCAGCCGGATTCTGCGCGACGGTGTTCGCCGACAGCCTGGGACACGCGCGCCACCTCGTCGTCGCGCCCAACGGCGTGGTGTACGTCAATACGTGGAGCGGGGAGTACTACGGGAACAGCACGCCGCACCCCGGCGGATTTCTCGTCGCGCTGCGCGACACGTCGGGCGACGGACGCGCCGATGTCATCACGCGCTTCGGTCCGAGCGCCCAGCAGGGCGGCCACGGCGGCACCGGTATCGGGCTGCATGCGGGATCGCTCTTCGCCGAGGAGAGCGACAAGATCGTGCGCTATGCGCTGCCGTCGTCGGGCATTGTGCCGACGGAATCGGCGGCGGTGATCGTCTCGGCGCTGCCGCTCACGGGTGACCATCCGATGCACCCCTTCGCGATCGATTCGGCTGGCGACATGTTCGTCGACCTCGGCTCGGCCACCAATTCCTGTCAGGAGAAGAACCGTACACTGCGGTCGCCCGGCCACCAGCCGTGCACGGAGCTCGAGACGCGCGGCGGCATCTGGAAGTTCAGCGCGACGCGCACCGGACAGAAGTTCTCTGCCGCGGAGCGCTATGCGACCGGCATCCGCAACGCCGATGGGATCGCGATCACGCCCTCCGGCGCCCTGTACTCCACCATGCACGGTCGCGACCAGCTCTCCAGCAACTGGCCCAAGCTGTACACCGCGCAGCAGAGCGCCGAGCTGCCCGCAGAGGAGCTGATGCACGTGGTGCAGGGCGGCGACTACGGCTGGCCCTACTGCTACTATGACGGCGCGAAGAAGCAACTCGTGCTGGCGCCGGAGTATGGCGGCGATGGCACGAAGCAGGGGATGTGCACGTCGAAGCGCGCGCCGGTGACGTTCTTCCCGGCGCACTGGGCGCCGCTGGGTCTCACGTTTTACACAGGGAAGATGTTTCCGGCGCGATACAAGGGCGGCGCGTTCGTCGCGTTCCACGGCTCGTGGAATCGCGCGCCACTGCCGCAGCAGGGCTATCTGGTGGCCTTCGTGCCGTTCAATGGCGACAGCGCGAGTGCGCCGCAGGAGCTGTTCGCCGATGGTTTCGCCGGCGCGAACAAACAGCCGGGAAACGCCGCGCACCGGCCTGCCGGTGTGGCCGTGGGACCGGATGGTGCGCTGTACATCGCCGACGATGTGCACGGGCGCATCTGGCGCGTCACCTATCGCGCGGCACGCACGTCATGATTCAGCTCCCGTCGACTTTGGGACGCGTTCAGCGGATCGTCCGCTCCAGCGCCGCGGCCTTGGCTGCAAATCGCGTCGGATCCAGCCGCCGCTCCGGCGGCAGCCCGCTGAGTTGGTGTTCCCACCACGCGGGAGTTGGCGCGGCGGTCGCGGGCCAGGTCGCGTCAGGACCGAAGAGCAGGTAGACATCCCACGCCGGCTCGGTCCTCCCGGCGGCGCGCGAGAATGCCGTGCCCACCACGAGTCCAGGATCCCAGAAGTTCCGCACGCGTCGATCGGAAATGAGCGTCGTTCCGGCGTCCACGTTCTTCTCCTGCGCGCCGAGTTGCGACGACCACACGACGTACACTGCCACGCCGGTGGTGGAATCGGTGGCCAACCATTTACGATCGACTTCGCGGACCCCGCGAAGACATTCCGGTCACGTGGGAGATGCGAGGAGGATTGCTCGCACCTTCCCCGAATCGGTGTTGAATGCCGTACGCAACAGCGCGAAGTCGCCCGTGAGCGTGGTGTGAGG
>JBOHTE010000026.1:0-1005 GCA_050733555.1 Gemmatimonadaceae bacterium
GCACACCGCGAATGGTCCAACTGGCCGTGGGAGGATCGCGTGGCGGTGTTCCTGCGCGCCGCGGAGTTGCTGGCCACCACGTGGCGCGCGACGCTCAACGCCGCCACGATGCTCGGCCAGTCCAAGACCGCGTTCCAGGCCGAAATCGATGCGGCATGCGAGCTGATCGACTTCTGGCGGTTCAACGCGCGATTCGCGCAGGAGCTCTACGACGAGCAGCCGCTGAGCGACCGCAGCATGTGGAACCAGCTGGACTATCGCCCTCTGGAAGGATTCGTGTACGCGGTGACGCCGTTCAACTTCACGTCCATCGCCGGCAATCTTCCAACGGCTCCGGCGCTCATGGGGAACACGGTGGTCTGGAAGCCCGCGAGCACGGCGATACTCAGCGCGTATTACATCATGAAGCTGCTCGAGGAGGCGGGCCTGCCCCCGGGCGTGATCAACTTCGTGCCGGGTGACGCCGCCGCGATCTCGGGACAGCTCATCGATCACCGCGACTTCGCCGGAGTGCACTTCACCGGCAGTACCTTCGTCTTCAATGCGATCTGGCGGCAGATCGGGAACAACGTCGCGGGGTATCGGGCGTACCCGCGCATTGTCGGCGAGACCGGCGGCAAGGATTTCATCGTGGCGCATGCGTCGGCCGACCCCGTCGCGCTGGCGGTGGCGATCGCGCGCGGCGGCTACGAGTACCAGGGACAGAAGTGTTCCGCCGTGAGCCGCGTGTACGTGCCCGAATCACTCTGGCCGGACGTGCGCGATCGCACCGCGGCGATGATCAAGGAGCTGCGGGTCGGGGATGTCGCGGACTTCCGCAACTTCATGGGCGCCGTGATCGACCGGAAGGCGTTCGGCAAGATCAGCGATTACCTGAGCGACGCGCAGCAGAACGCCCGCGTGATCGCGGGCGGCGGAGCAAAAGGCGAGCGGGGCTATTTCATTGAGCCCACGCTGGTGGAGACGCGCGATCCTGCCTACCGTCTGCTGTGCGAGGAGATTTTC
>JBOHTE010000027.1:0-1420 GCA_050733555.1 Gemmatimonadaceae bacterium
GCGCACGCACGAGCAGCGGGTGGATCACGGCGCGCGCGTCGGCCCTGAAGGACGACCAGTGGGTGGAGCTGCGCACTCCTGAGCGGCCCGTCGAGGTAAAGCTCGATCCGGAGCATCTCACGGTGGACTGGGACCGGCGCAACGACGCGCTCACGCCGCCCGCGGTGCGCACCGTATTCGACTGGCCCTTTCTCGACCAGTCCGCGCGCGGTGCGGAAGTCGTCGCCGTGCGGCCCATGCTGTGGTACACCGATCCCGGCGGACTCACGCCGGCGATCCGCCTGCGCACCAACTATCAGGGCGACATGGATCGCTGGGAGCTGGGCGTCGCGCTGCCCGTGCGCGCGCCCGCAACCAACACGTTCGGTCGTCTGCAGGGCTGGATCGCGACGACGAATCCGAATCTCCCGTTTGCGGCGCGCCCCAGCGTGGGACTCTCGGCGGGCGCCTGGTTTCTCGATGGTCTGGCGAAGCTCGACGTGCACAAGCAGTGGGACCTGAGTCCGTTCTACTACGCGAACGGCCCGCACCGCACGCTCACGCTGGGACTCACGTCGACGCTGCCGTATGACAAGCCGTGGATGGACGGCGCACGCTGGGACGACGCGCGCGTCACGGATGTCAGCGCCGAATACCGGTGGCGCGGCCGTTCGCCGAGCGGGCTGAGCGCGCGCGGCTACGTGGACGGCGGCATCGCGGACTCGCGCGGCCCGGCGAGCGCGAGCGAAAGGGGAAGCCGCGGCTTCGCGCGCGTGGAGGTGGAAGGGAGCCGCACCGCGACGTTCGACGCGCGCCGGAAATTCAGCGGGACGCTCCGCGTGTTCGCGGGCACCAGCACCAACGCGCCGGCGCAGCGCTCCATCGGCCTGTCGTCGCTCGATGCGACGGAGACCTTCAGCGACAATCTCCTGCGCGGCGTTGGCGCGCCGCTCGCGCGGAGCGACGTGCACTTCCTGTCGTCCGGTGGCGCGGAGCTGCGCGGCTACTCGCCGCTCCTCCGCGTGAAGTCGGCGACGTCGCTCAACGCTGATCTCGCCTGGGCACTCAACACGCCGCCCGCGCGCTCGCTCGTACCGCGCGTCTCGGTCGGCGCCATTGGCGACGTGGCCTGGGCGTTGCCGCGGGACTTCGCCGCGGCGCTTGGCGCACCGACCACCGCGTCGCATCTGTTCGGAGACGCCGGTGTCGGGGTGACGCTGGCCGGCCGGCTGTACGATCAGCCGTACACGATCCGGTTCGACGTTCCGCTCTGGGTGCGCAAGGCTGGACTGCCGGGCGTGGCGCGGGTGGGGTGGGTAGTGAGTTGGTGAGTGAAGCCGGGAAGCGTCGCGCAATGCGCGACTGCGGGAAGCGCCAGCCTGGCGGCTGGCTGTGGGAAGCGGGCGACTCCCGTCGGGAGCGCCCTGCGGGAAGCGGCGGC
>JBOHTE010000028.1:0-1946 GCA_050733555.1 Gemmatimonadaceae bacterium
GCGTCCGGCAGCCAGGTGTGCAGCGGAAACATCGGTACCTTCACCGCGAACGCGACGAAGAACGCCGCGAACAGCCAGAGCGCCGCACGCGATCCGATCACGGCATGCTGCATGAGGTAGTCGTAGCCGAAGCTCGACTGGTGCGTCACAACGTTCTGCGCGTGCAGCCAGAGGTACAGGATCGCTACGAGCATGAGCAGCGACCCGAGAAACGTGTAGATGAAGAATTTGATGCTGGCGTATACCCGCCGTTCGCCACCCCAGACACCGATGATGAAGTACATCGGCACCAGCATCAGCTCCCACATCACGTAGAAGAAGAGCAGATCGAGGGCCATGAACACGCCCAGCATCCCCGTCGTGAGGATGAGCATGAGCTCGTAGTAGGAACGCACCTTGACCCGCACGCTCGTCCAACTGCCGAGCACCGACAGCGGCATGAGGAACGTCGTGAGCAGGATCATGAACAACGAGATCCCATCAATGCCGACGTCGAACCGGGCGCCCCAGGGCTGGATCCACTCCAGCGTCACGCGTGCCTGCCACGCCGACGTTCCGGGGTCGAACGACCACCAGAGACCGGCGGAGACAACGAACTCCAGCGCGAAGGCGATGAACGCGATCCAGCGTGCGGCCGGCGCCGCTGCCAGGCCGCCATCATCCTTCGCCAGCGCGCCCTGCACCACGAGAATGAGCGCGCCGGCCAGTGGAATCAGCAGCAGCGCCGGCAGCACCCACGAGTTGTAGCCGATGGAAGCAAGAAAGTCGTGCATGGGTCAGCGAAGAGTGATAGCGCCAAGAACGGCGATGACGCCAATGACAAACGCCCAGGCGTACGCGCCCACCTGGCCGGACTGGAGCCACGAGCCCACGGCGCCGAAGCCACGCGCCAGCCACGCGCTTCCGTTGACGAACAGACCGTCAATGAGACCGGCGTCGATTCCCTTCCATAGCACGAAACGCGACCCTTCCACGACCGGCGTCACGACGGCACGGTCGTACAGTTCGTCCACGTAGTACTTGTTCTCGAGCACCCGTTCCACTCCCTCGGACGGTCTGGCGTCGCGCTTGGGGACGAGCGCCGCCGGGCGGCAGCGTGCCAGCGCGATGAGAATGCCCGTCACGGCAATCACGACGGCGAGCCCCACCAGCAGCAATTCGGTGCCGGAGGGCAACTCGGGCGTCGCGCCGTGGGCGATCGCGAGCGTCGGAGCACCAACCACCGGATCGAGCCAGCGATCCAGGATACCCGTGGCCCCTGTGGGCAGATGGAGGAACGCCGGCAGGTTGATCGCGCCGCCAATGGCGCTCAGCACGCCGAGCAGCACGATGGGCCCGGTCATGGTCCACGGCGCCTCACGCAGGTGCTCGAACTCGCGCGCGCCCGTGCGGTTGGGCCCGTGGAAGGTATAGAGCATGAGCCGCGTCATGTAGATCGCGGTGAGCAACGCGCCAACGAGTCCGACGACGTAGACGACGTACAGGACCACACTGCCGGGAATGCCGAGCCAGCTCGCCTCCGCCAGCGTGCTCCCCTGCGCCCGCTGGAATACGGCGCCCAGAATCTCATCCTTCGAGAAGAAGCCCGCGAAGAACGGAATACCGGCGATCGCCAGCGTCGCGATCCACATCATCACGAAGGTGATGGGCATGGCCCGGCGCAGCCCGCCCATGTTGCGCATGTCCTGCGCGTCTTCGTGACGGTGTGTCGCGTGGTAGGCCTGGTGCATGGAATAAATCACCGAGCCGGCGCCAAGGAAGAGCAGCGCCTTGAAGAAGGCGTGCGTCATCAGGTGGAACATGCCGGCCACGTACGCGCCCACGCCCACGCCAATGAACATGTACCCGAGCTGGGAGACCGTGGAGTACGCCAGCACCTTCTTGATGTCCCACTGCTTGAGGCCGATGGTGGCGGCGAAGAGCGCGGTGACGGCGCCAACGACGGC
>JBOHTE010000029.1:0-6617 GCA_050733555.1 Gemmatimonadaceae bacterium
GCCCCATGGGCTGCCCCTGACTCCTCTCCTGACTCCTCTCACCCCGCCAGCAGCGCCGCCGTCCGCCTGATGTCGGTCGTGGCGCCGAGTCGCTCGAAGCTGAGCGCCGCGGCCTGCAGTTCCAGCTCCGCGTCCGCGCGATTCCCGCTGTCGCGGTACGCCTGTCCCAGCAGCATTCGCGCGCGTGCGGCCTCATACGGCAGGTCGCTCTCCTTCCACAGCCGCCATGCGCGACGCAGGCTGATGGCGGCGCGGGTGAAAGCCTCTTCGCTGAGTTCCACCAGCCCCTGCGCGAAGGCGGCGCGGGCGGCAAGGGCAGGCGACGCATACGTCTCGCAGATGGCCGCCAGCTCCGTGGCGGTTGCCTGCGCGACACCCCTGTCGCCGGTAACCAGCGCCACCTCCGCCTGTGCGGGAAGGAGTCGCGCGCGGTCGAGCGGTGAGAGCAGCGGGTCCGCGAGCGCCCGGTCGAGCAGCGCGCGGGCGTTGTCTGGCTGGCCCTGCGCAAGGCGCAGAAGGGCCAGCCCGGGTACCGGATCGCGCCCCAGTTCATGCGCCTGACGGAACAGATTGTCCGCTTCCGTCAGATCCCCCATGCGCAGCCGGATCTCACCGAGCTCGTAGTAGGCCTCGCCAGCAACATCGGCGAGAAAGTCCTCCAGCTCCTCGGATGCGCGCCGTGCTTCCTCTTCCGCCTCGGGCCATGAGCCGCGCAACCGCAGCAGCTCGGCCCGGTGCACACGGCAGATGCCCGGAAAGCCTGATTCGGCATGCTGCGAGCACCAGTCGCGCGCTTCCTCGTTCCACTCGCCGGCGCGTCGATAGTCGGCCAGCTTCTCGCACGTGCTCATCATGTTGCAGTAGGTGCGTCCCGTCGTGCGCGCACCGAGCTGGCCGCTCGTCGCCGCCGCCATGGCTTCGTCCATGAGCGGCATGCCCTCGGCGACTCGTCCCTGTGACACGAGAATGCGGCCGCGGTCCTGCAGCGCCAGCATTTGCAGATCACGATCGTGCAATCGTCGCGCGATCTCGTACGCTTTCGTGGCCAGCGCGTCCGCACGCTCGAGGTTCCGCTCCTCCTCGAATGCGAGCATCGCCTGCGTGCGCGCCATCCACCCATGTTCGATGGACTCCGGCAGCTCGCGCAGGTGACGCTCCGCGCGCTGCAACCAGCCGTGCGCGACCGAGCGCGACAGCTTGTGAAAGTGATCCTCGGCCACGGCAATCGCGACCGCCGCCGACCGATGCAGGTCGCCTGCCGCGAGATACTGCGCATACGCGCGTTCGCGAATTCTGATGCACTCGTCACCGCGGCCAATCCACCATGCTGCCTCGGCGAGCCGCTCGAGGTGCTCCGGCGCAAGCGTCGATGCAGCACTGGCGGCGCTGAGCTCGGCGTACGCCTCGTTCCAGTCGCAACGCTCGAACGCCTGAAGCCCCGCACGCAGCGAGGCGCTCATCGCGGATGTCCGCGGCGTCGCACCAGCACTGGAAGTTCCCTCGGCCTCGAGTTGCGCCTGCATGTGGCCGGTGGTGTGAACCACAAACGCACCGAGCGCGCGCGACAACTCCGTAGCGCTCTGCCAGCGGGCGTCCGGATCCTTCTCCATGCAGCGCATCACGAGCTGTCCGAGCTGTTGCGGAACGTCCGCGCGACATGCGGTGATGGGCTCGGGCGCCCTCGTCAGATGCGCGACCAGAAGCTGTCCGGCAGTGAGACCAGGGAACGGAGCGTGGCCCGCCAGCATCTCGTACGCGATGACTCCCATGGCGTAGATATCGGCGCGGGCGTCCACCTCGGGTTCGGCCGCAAGCTGTTCCGGTGCCATGTAGCCCGGCGTACCAAGCCCGAGTCCGGCGGCAGTGAGGCGGTCGTCCGGCGATCCGCGTGTCAACTCCTCTACGGCGCGCGCGATGCCGAAGTCGGCGAGGATCGCGTGTCCATGCTGGAGAAGAATGTTCTCGGGCTTGAGGTCGCGGTGGACGACGCCGCGCTCGTGCGCGAACGCGAGCACGTCCGTGACTTCGCGAAGGAGCCGTACGGATTCATCGACCGGGAGCGCGCCGTCCGTCGCGATGCGATGCCGCAGCGACTCGCCGGCAATGAAAGGCATGACGTAGTACAGCAGCCTCCCGTGCGCACCAGCCGAGAGCACCGGAAGGATGTGCGCGTGCTGCAATCGCGCGGTGATCAGCATCTCACGCTGGAAGCGCTGCGCGCTCACCTCGTTGGCCAGCTCGGGCGGAAGGAGCTTGATGACGACCTGTCGGTCGAGGGAGCGCTCGGTCGCGAGAAACAGCCGGCTCATCCCGCCGGGCGCCAGTTCGCGTCCGATGAGATAGACATCACCAACCGCGGCTTGCAGTTGGGAAACGACGTCCGAGCTGGCCACGCGAGGCTCCAATAGTCAGAAGGTACGCCTGAACTACCGATCCCAACTATCGGCCGCGTCGCGGCAGGCGTCAAGGAACGATTGCCACCGCATGCGTGCTGGCCACATGGCATGACGCTCAAATCCGGAGCCCTTGACGACCGCAGGTCCGTGTGCGAATCTCTCCACATACCTGGTAAGGGGAGAGACGCATGGCGCGCGAGTCGCTCGACCTGCTGCAGGGAACCCTCGACGTGCTCATCCTGCGCACGCTGGCGTGGGGTGAGATGCACGGCTATGCCATCTCGCGATGGATCCACGATCGCACCGATGGCGTGATCGGGATCGAGGACGCCGCACTCTACAAGTCGCTCCACCGCCTGGAGCGCGCGCGCGCCGTCGAAGCCTCATGGGGACTCTCGGAAAACAACCGACGCGCGCGATACTACCGTCTCACGCGGCGCGGCCGTCAACAGCTTCGGATCGAGGAAACCGCCTGGCGTCGCTACGCCGCAGCCGTGGCCAGGGTGCTGGAGCCGGCATGAGGCGCTCCCTCTTCCGCCTCCCCTGGCGCTCCGCGCAGCGCATAGACGAGGACGTGGATGAGGAGCTACGCTTCCATCTCGCCGTGCGCGAGGAGGAGCTCGTCGCGCGGGGGCTCTCCGCCGAGCAGGCACACGCCGAAGCCGAACGGCAGTTCGGCGACATGGACGACACGCGCCGCTATCTGCAGCGCTACGACAGGAGCACCGAAACCGCGCGGCGCTGGAGCGACTACCTGGGCGAGTTTCGCTATGACCGGTGCAGGCGATCCGCGGCGGCTCTCCTGGATATCGATGGAAAGCAGGTACCGATCATCGGCGTCGTCGGCAACGTCCGGCAGGTGTCAGTGGAGGAGCCCGCGCAGCCCGCGATGTTCATCCACAGTCTGCAGAACATGCGAGTCCAGGCGAATCTCGTGGTACGCACTCGCGGCGAGCCGCTGGCGATGGCAGCGGCCGTGCAGCATGCTATCTGGGACCTCGATCGTGATCAAACCATCACGTCCATCTTCACTCTGTCCAGCGCGGTGGGCGATGCCGTGGCGCGGCCGCGTCTCCTCACCACGTTGCTCATGCTGTTCGGCGCACTCGGCCTGCTCATCGGCGGCATCGGCCTGTACGGAGTGCTCGCCTACTTCGTGATGCAGCGCCGGCGCGAAATCGGTGTGCGCGTGGCGCTCGGCGCCGACGCGGGACGCGTGCAGCGGATGGTTGTGGGACGCGGACTGTCACTCGCCGTCGCGGGAATTCTTGCCGGCCTGGCTGGTGCGCTCCTGCTCAGTCGCTTCATGCGGAGCATCCTGTTCGGTGTAGGGACGACTGACCCGGCGACGTTTGCGGCCGTGACACTCGTGCTGCTCGGCGTCGCCCTTCTGGCAAGCTGGATCCCCGCGCGCCGGGCGGCGTGGGTGGATCCGCTCGTCGCCATGCGCGCCGAATAGCCAAATTGCCGGACCGGGTTGCTCGAGCCGGACGAACGCGTGAACGGCGCCCGCGCCTCAGCCTCCAGACGCCCGAAGCAACGCTGCCACCTCCTCGAGTCCGCGGCTCGTCGCAATGTCCGCGGCCGTGAGGCCGCGAGCGTTGCGCAGCGAAGCATTGGCGCCGTGGTCGAGGAACAGTCGCGCGATGGTGAGCGCACTGGCTGCATCATCCGGCAGCCACATGAGCGGCGTGTCGCCCGCGCGGTTGGTGGCCTTCGCGAGCTCCGGCTCCGCGTCCAGCAGCTCACGCAACCGGTCCGACCGTCCGGCGAACGTGAGCCGCCAGACGTCGCTGCTGTACCGTCCGAGCAATTCAATCGTGGGCGACTGGGCGAAGTGTGACGCCCAGCCCAGCGGGGGTGAGTCGTAGAGACCGTCGTGTGCATCGACGGTGGCGCCGCGCGCAATGAGCAGCGCCGCCGAACGTGCAGCTCCGGCGGCAGCCGCCGCGTGCAGCGCGCGGCCACCCGTGTTCGGATCGGCAACGTCCGGAGAGAACCCCAGATCGAGCAGCATGTCCACGACATCCGCGCGGTCCTGGTGCGCAGCCGCAATGAGAGTCCGAGCATCGCTCAGGAGTTCGGGATGCCGACGGATCATGCTACGCACCGACTGCTGATCCAGGGTGAGACAGGCACGTACGAAAGTTTCATGCTCATCGAGCGTGAGCGGTGCGACCGTGGCGCCGTAGCGCACGAGCAGCTCGGCCATGGCCGAGTGGCCTCGCGCCAGGGCTTCCTGGTAGAGCGAGCGGGTCGACTGCTTCCACAGTGGTCCTGATGGTGTATTCGGACCCGCGCCGTGTGCCAGCATCCACTCGGCCAGCAGCACCAGGTTGCGGTCCACCGCCGCGTCGAGCACGAAGCGCGCGCCGGGCAGGAAACGGTCTTCGTCGCCGAGCGATGGGGCCCCGCGCATCGCGAACATGGGCCAGGCGGGATCGGTCCAGTCGCCCAGGTGACCACGCCGTACGGAGTGCTGGTACATCAGCTCGAGCAGCCAGACGATGTCGTTGTCGAGCAAATGCCGCGACGTGTTGTTGGCGAACACGTTGTAGAGCACCTGGTTGTCGTGCGGATCGGCGCCGCGCTCCAGCAGGAGCTGCGTGAGCGCGCGCGCGTGCGCGTGCATGGATGCCAGCTCTTCCCCTCGACCCAGCACGCAGGCGAGCGCGGTGTAGTGAATGTCCGCGTTGCCGCCAAGGTAGAACGTGTTCGGGTCCGCGCCATGGTCCAGCAGGACGCGGGCGATGGCGACGGCGTTTTCTCCGGAGTGCGGTTGCGGGAGACGCGCCGAGCAGAGATACAGCAGTGGCGGCCAGGAGCGCGGTCCGCCGGGCGCGGAGGCGAGCTCCGGCTCGGCGTCGAGCATGCGGCGCGCAACGTCCAGTTCACCGCATGCAACGACGGTGCAGACGTTGGTCGTCGCCAGCTCCGGGTGATGCTGCAGCATGCGGCCGGCATCGTTCGCCGCGAAGGCGCGCTGCGGCCCGCCCGTGCGCCAGTCGAGACATGCCGTGCGCAGAAATCGCGCCACGCGCTCGCCCGGTCCATCCGCGAACTCCGCGCGCGGTGCCGGCGCGTCGTGCACGGAGCGCAGCACGCCAACGATGTCGTCGTGCCCTCCGGCTGCGGCGAGTTCGGTCAGGTTACGGTTCGACGAATCACGAACGTCGAGGTCGGCGCCGACCGCAACGAACTCCCGTACGGCTTCCGTCTTGCCGTGGGCGACGGCGTATGCGACAGGGGTCCACGCCGGGTCCAGCCATTCGCGCGGCGTCTGATCGCCGGTGACGTACTCGCCGAACTTGCGTTCCAGCGCCTGAGGGTCGCGCGCGAGAATCCCGGCGATCCGCTGTACCCGGCCAAATTCAATCGCGTCGAAGATGTCGATCGCGCCGTCGAGAATGAGGTCGCGCACGTCGCCATGGCCGGCATAGTTCGCCCAGCCCGCAGGCGTGCCCCAGTACCGGTCCTCGCGGTCCGCGGGGTTGGCGCCCAGCCGCAGGAGCGCGCGCGCGGCGCCGGCGTTTCCGTGAAAGGCCGCCGCATGCAGTGCGGTGTAGCCGTGCGTGCCATCCACGGCAGTGCGGTGGTCGTCACGTACGTGCACCGATGCACCCCCCTTCACGAGCGCCTCGATCACGTGCGCGGGCGCCCGTTCGCCCGCGCGCACGATGACCCGATCCCACCGTCCGCCCGGTCTCAGGCTGTCCGGCTCGTCGCGCAGCAGTCGCTCGATGTCATCGTCGCGGCCGAGTGCCACGGCAGCGGGAAGATCAATGTGTGCACCGCGCGCGATGAGCCGCTCGGCCATCGCGCGTTCGCCGCCCAGCGCCGCCTGATCGAGCGGAGTCAGTCCCGCCGCGTCGCGTGCATCGACGTCCGCGCCCAGCGCGAGCAGCGTGTCGAGCGACTCGGGCTGGTGCTTCACGACGGCGAGGTGCAGCGGCCGGCGCTGCTGGTTGGCGCGGTCCATGGGCCTGTCGCGATCGCCAGGTGCATGGGCAACAATCTCCTGAATTGCGGCAATCGCACCGGTCGCGACGGCGGAGAAGATGTTGTGTCGTGCACCGTGGGCCAGGAGGTACGTCACGATGTCGCGATTGGGCGAGCGGGCGAAGCAGGTAGCCCATCCGATGACCTCGAGCTCATGGCCGTCACCGGTCCCGACGGGATCGGCACCGCTCTCGATGAGGCGCCTGACAATTCTCAGGTGCT
>JBOHTE010000030.1:0-7845 GCA_050733555.1 Gemmatimonadaceae bacterium
GTTCTCGCGGACGAACCGTCGGGGAACCTGGACCACGTGAACGCCGAGCTGCTGCACGATCAATTCGCGGCGCTGGTTCGCGATCTGGAGGTGGCCATGGTCGTCGTCACACACAATCGCTCTCTTGCGGCGCGAGCCGACCGGGCGCTATTGCTGGAGGACGGGAAGCTGCGCAGTGCCGATGTTCGCGAGGTATTGACCTGATGTTGTGCGACGGCTGCAAGGAACGGGATTCGGTGATCACCCTGACGCGTTCGGACGCGCAGGGCGTGACCGAGCTGCATCTGTGTGAGCGGTGCGCGGCGGAGCGCGGGATCGAGACACAGCTCGCCACGCCCAAGCCGGCGCTCACGGACTTCATTCTGGCGGTGCAGAAGCAGTTGCCGGCATCGGCAACCGACAGCGGTCGATGCAGCTTCTGTTCGAGCACGTTGCGTGATTTCAAGACGACGGGGCGGCTCGGCTGCGCCTACTGCTATGGCGCGTTCGAGTCGAGCCTGCGGGATCTGTTGCGCCGGGTACACGGCGCGTCCCGTCACCAGGGGAAGTCGTACCGGCCGCCGCAGCCGCATGTCGAGGAGGGCGCGACGATGCTCGCCGAACTGCGCGATCGGCTGCGTCGCGCGGTGCAGCAGGAACAGTTCGAGGAGGCCGCGCGGCTGCGCGATCAGATCAAGGTGCTCGAGTGATGCTGGACCTGTCGCTACTCCCTGATGGCGGTGTGAGCTGGCTGGATGCGTCCGGCGAACATGCGAGCGTCGTGCTGTCCACGCGGATCCGGCTGGCGCGGAATCTCGAAGGCTTCGCCTTTCCGGGACGGGCGCGTGACGGCGAGCACCTGCGCGTGCTGGCGCGCATCAAGGAGGCGGTGAGCGAATCGCCCCCGCTGCTCGGGAACGTGCTCGTGCGCGTGGACGAGCTGGCGGGCGAGGAGCGGCTGCTCCTGCACGAGCGACATCTGGTGAGCCGCGAACTCGCCGGGCTGGATTCGCAGCACCCGGTGCGCAGCGGTGCCGCCGTGTATCTCGGCGACGGTACGGGCGTCATGATAAATGAAGAGGATCATCTGCGCCTGCAGTCCCTCCGGTCCGGCTTTGGTGTCGCGGAGGCGTATGCGACGGTGGACGCGATGGATCAGGATCTGGGCCGGCGGGTGCCGTTCGCGTTCCACCCCGAATTCGGGTTCCTGACGTCCTGTCCGACGAATACGGGGACGGGGATGCGGGCGTCGGTGCTGATCCATCTGCCGGGACTCGTGCTGACCAAGGAAATCGGCAAGACGCTTTCCGGACTGCAGCAGATGGGGTTGACGTACCGGGGGCTGTACGGCGAGGGAAGTGAAGTGGTCGGGAATTTCTTCCAGATTTCGAATCAGACGACACTGGGCCGGTCGGAACAGGACATCATCGAGCAACTGACGTACGTGCTGCGGACGGTCATTTCGCGGGAGGAGGACGCCAGACGGGTGTTGCTTCGCGACGCACCATATATTATTGAAGACAAGCTCTGGCGAGCTTATGGCACCCTCCGCTACGCCCGAAGCCTCACGTTCGACGAGGCGATGAACTACCTCAGTGGCGTACGACTGGCCGTGGGATTGAAACTGATCTCCGGACTCAGTGTATATACTCTCAACAAGCTCCTGATTTTTTCCCAAGCGGCGCATCTGGCACAAGCTGAAGGCAAGGCGCTCACCGAGAGCGAAGCCAACCTGGCTCGTGCCCGCTATGTGCGCCAGTTGCTCGCTGACGAAGCGGGAACGCACGGGTAATCCTCCCCGGGGGAGGGAGCCCGAACCGAGGGACGTATGAACGGCTACAACTTCACCGAGCGTGTGCGCAAGGTTCTCGCGATGGCCCGCGAGGAAGCGGCGCGTCTCCACCACGAGTACGTGGGGACAGAGCACATCCTGCTCGGCCTCATCCGCGAAGGAGAGGGTGTTGCTGCGGCCGTTCTCCAGAACTTGAGCGTTGATCTCGACGAAGTGCAACAGAAGATCGAGGAAACGGTCAAGAAGGGGAAAGCGGCGCAGACCACGGGCCCGGATCTTCCTTATACCTCGCGTGCCAAGAAAGTACTGGAACTCGCCATGGCAGAGGCGCGCGAGCTGAACCACAGCTACGTTGGTACGGAACATCTGCTGCTCGGGCTGCTCCGCGAGGAGAAGGGCATTGCCGCGCAGGTTCTCACCGATTCCGGCGTGAATCTGGATGCAGCCCGTGCGGAGACGCTGCGGCTGCTCGGCACCGAGATGCCACCGGGCGGCGCGACGGCGCAGGCGGGCACGCCGCCCGCGCCACAACAGGCCAAGGGCGAAAAGAAATCCAAGACGCCCGCGCTGGATCATTTCTGCCGCGATCTCACGCAGCTGGCGGCCGAAGGACAGCTCGATCCGACGATCGGGCGCGCCAAGGAGATCCAGCGGGTCATGGAGGTGCTGACGCGCCGGAAGAAGAACAATCCGGTGCTCATCGGCGAACCGGGCGTCGGCAAGACGGCCATCGTCGAAGGACTCGCGCAGCTCATTGCGAGCGGCGAGTGTCCGGAGTCGTTGCGCGAGCACCGGGTGCTGGCGCTCGACATGGCCGCCGTCATTGCCGGCACCAAGTATCGCGGTCAGTTCGAGGAGCGCCTCAAGGCCGTGATGAACGAGATCGCGCAGAACAAGAACATCATCCTGTTCATCGACGAGCTGCACACGCTCGTGGGTGCGGGTGCGGCCGAAGGCGCCATCGATGCCAGCAACATGCTCAAGCCCGCGCTCGCGCGCGGCGAGCTGCAGTGCGTCGGTGCGTCCACACTCAACGAGTACCGCAAGTACATCGAGAAGGATGGCGCGCTCGAACGGCGATTCCAGACCGTCATCGTGGATCCGCCCTCGGTCGACGAGACCGTGGACATCCTCAAGGGGCTGCGCAAGAAGTACGAGGATCACCACCACGTCACGATTCCCGACGCGACGCTCGTCACGGCATCCAAGCTGTCGGAACGCTACATCACCGACCGCTTCCTGCCTGACAAGGCGATCGACGTCATTGACGAAGCGGGCGCGCGCGCGCGACTGGCCGCGCAGGCGCCGCCGCCCGAGGTGGCGGAGCTCAAGCACAAGCTCGAAGATGTCAACACGGAGAAGGAGACCGCCGTTCGTGATCAGAGCTTCGAGCGCGCCGCGACACTGCGCGATCAGGAGCGCGAGTTGCAGGGCGAGATTCGTCGCAAGCAGGAGGAATGGGAGAAGCATCGCCAGTCCTTCCGGCCGGTGCTGGGCGAGGAGGAAATCGCCTTCATCGTCAGCCGGTGGACCGGAATTCCCGTCACGCGACTCCAGGAGGCGGAAAGCGCGCGACTGCTGCGGATGGAGGATGAAGTCCATCTGTCGGTGGTCGGTCAGGACGAGGCCATCAAGGCACTGTCGCGCTCGATCCGGCGCAGTCGCGCCGGCCTCAAGGATCCCTCGCGTCCCATTGGGTCGTTCATCTTCAGCGGTCCGACGGGCGTCGGAAAAACCGAGCTCGCGCGGGCGGTGGCGAAGTTCCTGTTCGCGGATCCGTCGGCGCTCATCCGTGTGGACATGAGCGAGTACATGGAGAAGTTCTCGGTGAGCCGGCTCATCGGCGCGCCGCCGGGCTACGTCGGCTACGAGGATTCGGGCACGCTCACCAAGGCGGTCCGGCGCAAACCGTACAGCGTGGTGCTGCTGGACGAAATCGAGAAGGCGCATCCGGACGTGTTCAACATCCTGCTGCAGGTACTGGACGAGGGACACCTCACGGACAACTACGGCCGCGTCATTGATTTCAAGAACACGGTCGTGATCATGACGTCGAACGTCGGCGCGCGCGACATCACGAAGAATCGCTCGTTGGGCTTCTCGACGCCGGACGATCGCGACACGTTCGATCGCATTCAGGAGAAGGTGAAGGAGGAGATCCAGCGCGTGTTCAATCCGGAATTCCTGAATCGGCTGGACGATGTGATTGTCTTCCACCCGCTGAACAGGGAGCACATCGCGCAGGTCGTTGGTATCCTGCTCCGTGACGTGCAGAAGCGTCTCGCCGAAGAGGAAATCACACTCAAGCTGACCAGCGCTGCGACGGAATTCCTGAGCACGCATGGGTACGATGAGCACTTTGGCGCGCGCCCGCTCAAGCGCGCCATTCAGAAATACGTCGAGGATCCGCTCTCCGAGAAAATTCTCGTTGGCGACTTCTCCAAGGGTGATGAAGTGGATGTGGATGTGTCCCCGGACGGCACCAAGCTGGACTTCCGGGTTCTGAGCAAGACCACGAGCTGACTGCTCTTCAACCATTCCCAGCCGAACGCGGCCGAATGATCCCCGGGCGGGGGGGTCATTCGGCCGTGTAGCGTGTATCTTATTAGCCATGTTGCGGCTGCCATTCTTCATCACGCTTGCCCTCGTCGTGGCAGGCGCCGACGCGCACGCGCAAGCGGCAAACGGACCCTGCGTCATCCCTGACTCCATCGCGGTGCAGGGGAACAGACGCGTCACTACCACCACTGCACTCTCCGATATCGGACTCGCCCGGGGAGACACGCTCAACTATCGCGTGCTTCAGCGCGCGATTCACAATCTGTTCGCGACGGGTCAGTTCGAGGACGTTCGCGTTGGCTGCCAGGTGGATCGGACCACCGGGCGATCCGTGATGACCTTCATGGTCAAGGAACGGCCGATGCTGGCGGGTGTCACGGTCTCGGGCACGAACGTGATGTCCGAAAGCACCGTGCGGGACAAGCTCCAGATACCGGCCGCGAAGCCGCTGGATCCTGCTCTGGTTGCGGGTGCGGTGCAGCGCATCGACTCGCTCTACGAGTCCCGCGGCTACTACCTCGCGGTCGTGAAGCCCGAGACCACCATGGTGAACGGCGAGGCGCACCTCAATTTCAAGATCGACGAGGGGCGCCGTCTCGCCGTCTCGGGCGTGGATGTCATCGGCGATTCCACGATGCATGCCGGCGCGATCGTGGATGTTATGAAGACCAAGCCGGAGGGGTTCTGGTTCTGGAAGAAGGGGGAATTCGACGAGGACAAGTTTGCCGCTGACATCGGCGACCGCATTCCCGCCCTGTACGACAAGAGCGGATTCATTGATTTTCAGCTCGTGAAGGATACGCTGGCGGTGGACCGCGCCACCGGCAAGGGCGTCATCCAACTCACGGTGAAGGAGGGGAAGCAGTATCGCGTCGGCACCTTCGAGGTGGTGGGCAACCGCCATTTCTCCACGGAGGACATCGAGCGCTACTATCCATTCACGCCGCAGTCTCCGTCACTGGGCGAAAAGGTGAAGGGCCTGTTCGGCAACGGCAGCGGCGGCGTGCAGTACTTCGATCAGTCCGAGTGGGATGACGCGACGAACAAGCTGCGGACCGCGTACGCCGATGAAGGCTACATCTACGCGCAGGTGCGGCCGGTCGTCGTGCGCACCGTGGGGAAGGACTCCGTTCCGGTCGTGAATCTCCGCTGGGAGATCGACGAGAAAACGCCCGCGACGATCAATCGCATCGACATTGCGGGCAACGATTACACGAGTGAGGTCTGCATCCGCGACGCGCTCGTCATCCTCCCGGGCGACGTCTTCAGTCAGGCGCGCATCATTCGGAGCTGGCAGAACCTGCAGAACCTGGGGTTTTTCGAGTCGCCGATGCCCCCTCCCGAAACGCCCCAGGCGAACGACAAGGGCGATGTCGACGTCGTCTTCCACGTGAAGGAAAAGCACACCGGGAGCGTCAACTTCGGCGCCTCGGTGGGTGAGGGAACCGGCGTTGGCGGATTCATCGGGCTGGACCAGCCCAATCTGTTCGGCCAGTGCAAGCGCGCATCGCTGCAGTGGCAGTTCGGGCAGTACATCAACGACTTTCAGCTCAGCTACACTGATCCGAGCATCAGGCAGACGCGCCTCTCGGGTACGGCGACGGCGTACGACACGCGGTCGCGCTACCTTATCGCGGACCTGGGACAGAGCCAGGCCGCAGGCGGGTCGCTGCAGTTCGGTTTCCCCCTGTTCAATTCGCCGTTCACGCGCCTGTTCCTCTCCTACGGCGGTGAGTCGGTTCGCTTCAGCGGTGGCCTCGCGACGCGCGATACCACGATCAACACCGGCAACAACTTCCGCTCGAGCGTCGGCTTGACCGTCACGCACGATAATCGGATCGACATGCCCTTCGCGTCCGCCGGCTCCATGCGGACCTTCACCGCGCAGTTCGACGGCGGGCCGCTGGGTGGCACATCGAGCTTCCAGCGCTATACCACCGAGATTCGTAATTACACGACGCTGGCGCAGTTTGGCGGGACCAAGCCCGGCTCGCAGCCGATCAAGCTCGTGCTCGGCCTGACCGCTCGGGCCGGCGCGCTGTTCGGCGATGATGGTCCGTTCTTTTACTCGCAGGAGTTCGCCATGGGCGGCACGCAGTATGGCGAACAGTTGCGCGGGTACGAGGAGTTCTCGATTACGCCCACGGGATTCGTGGCCACCACGAACAGCCAGGCGACCCGGGCATCGTTCGGCAAGGCGTTCTTCAGTTCAACCGCCGAGCTCGGATTCCGCTTCAATCAGATGCTCTATGCCGACCTGTTCTATGACGCCGGCAACGTATATGCCAGTCCGCGTGACATTGATCCGACCCGGCTCTTCCGCGGCGCCGGAATCGGGGTCGCCGTGGTGACCCCGTTGGGACCCCTCGGTCTCGACTGGGGGTATGGATTTGATCGCGTGGATCAGTTCGGACGTCCTGATCCCAAATGGCAGCTGCATTTCAAACTTGGACAACTCTTCTAAGGCGGAGTCAACATGCGTTCAGTCGTTCGTGCCGCGCTGGTGACAGTGGCGTTATCTGCGATCTGTGCCAGCGGAGCCCTCGCGCAAGGCACCCAGCGAATCGCGTATATCAACTCCAATAAGATTCTCGCCCAGGCACCCGGACGCGCGGAAGCCGAGGCCCAGATTGACAAGGAGATGGGCCAGTACCGCCAGGAAGCGCAGAGCATGCGGGATTCGCTGAACGACATGGTCGCGGCGTACACCAAGTCTGAAGCGACGCTCAGCCCGGCGGCCCGTGCGGGCAAGCAGAAGGAGATCAACACCAAGCAGACTCTGTATCAACAGCGCCTGGCGGATCTGGAGAAGAAGGCGCAGGATCGGCAGGCCGAGCTCATCGGTCCGATCATGACCAAGATCAATGGGATCATCGAACAGATCCGCGCCGAAAAGGGATACGCGATGGTGTTCGACGCTGGGAATCAGGCGGGTGTAGTCGTCGCGGCCGATTCCAGTCTGGACATCACGGATGAGGTCGTTGCGCGACTGAAGGCGGCCGGACCCGTGTCGAGCACGCCGCCGCGCGCCGACAACACGGCTGGACCCACGCCAAAGGCCACTGGCGCGACGCGTCCCAAGCCGCCCACCCCGCGTTGACCGCCGTTGACGTTCGCCGCTCGACCATCGGCGGTGAGGGACCTCCGTCTCTCACCGCCGACGACATCGCGCGCCTGGTTCACGGCACGGTGCAAGGCGATGGCGCCACCAGGATATATGGCGTCGCGCCGCTGGACCGTGCCGGCGCCGCGGAGCTGAGCTTTCTGGCGAGCGCGCAGTATACCTCGGAATTTCTCCACTCCGCAGCGGGTATCGTGCTGGTCACGCCGGCACTGGCTACGCTGGCGGGTGGTCCAAACTGCCGCATCGCGGTGGATCGGCCGCAGGAAGCGATGCTCGAGGTGCTTCCCGCGCTGTATCCGCCGCCGCCGCGCCGTGAAGGAATTCATCCGACGGTCATCCTCGGGCGCGGTGCGGTGCTGGGGCGGGACGTCGCGATCGGTCCCTTCAGTGT
>JBOHTE010000031.1:0-1262 GCA_050733555.1 Gemmatimonadaceae bacterium
GGAAAGCGTTGACTGGTAGTACGTGTCGCGGTCGTACTTGTTGTTGCGATTGAAGATCCCGCCATCCCCCACCTGATCCACCAGACCGGTGACACCGCGTGAGGCAGTAATGTTGTTGTCGTGCACGGAGAGATTCTGCACGAGGTGCGCGCCATAGCTGGCGGGCACGGAACTCCGGTCCGCCTGCAGTCCCACGATGCCGTTGGAGTTCCCGCTCAGGGTGTTGCCGTAGACCTCCACGTTCGGCGAGGCGGAAATGAGGATGCCCGAGCGGGCGATGCTCCCGGTCCCCCCGTTGCCGATCACGGTGTTGTTGCGGATGATCGCGCCGTAACTCACCTCGTAGAAGATCCCGGCGTAGGCGTTGTTCACCACGCGGTTCCCCTCGATCACATTGTTCAGGTTGTTCGTGTCGAACCAGATGCCCGGGCCGATGTTGTCATGCACGTAGTTGCCCGTGAACCGCATCCCGGTCGTGTAGAAGAATTTGACGCCGCCGGCCGCCCAATTGGGATCGTTCCCGCCCGTGTTGTTGTGCGCGATCTCATTGCCGCTCACGACGGAGCCACTCCCCCGGCCCATCAGCCCGAATTGCCCGTTGTCGTGGACATAGTTGGCCGTGTAGGTGCTGGAGTTCACGACGTAGATGCCGGCGCCCCCGGTGTTGCTCCGGACTTCATTGTGATCGACCGTCCAGTGACTCGAGGAATTCCAGTCGCCGCGGATGGCCCCGTCCTGCACGGGCGGCGCGTAGTGCTGTACGATGAGGTTCCGGATGGTGACATTGCTGGCCCGGCTGAAGAACGCCTGCCCCGTCACGTTGTCCCCGTCGAGAATGGCGCCCACGTCACCTGCGAACGTCATGCCGTCCTTGGGACTGACGCTCTGCTGGTGCCAGGTGCCTGCCTTGAGCCAGAAGGTGGTGCCCGCCGGATTCGCGTTCACCGCGGCCTGGATGCTCTGTCCCGGCTCAATGACCACACCGTTCGTCGGGTTGAGGCTCGAAGACGGACCTACCCCACTGGCCGACGTTGGATCGGTTGGGGAGGGGGAGGGTGAAGTCGGTGTCGGCGCTGGCGCCGGGGACGTCACGGCTGCCGGCGCGGCAATGCTCACGGATCCGGTCGCACTCTTTCCATCCACCGTCGCCTTGATCGTCGCCGTGCCCGACGCGACTGCGGTAACGACACCGCCGGACGAAACAGACGCGACGCCCGTATTGCTCGATGTCCAGGTCGCGGTGCGCCCGGTGAGCGTGCCAC
>JBOHTE010000032.1:0-1130 GCA_050733555.1 Gemmatimonadaceae bacterium
CCTGTTCGGATCCGGCGCGCCGGGCTATTACAAGGATGCCTTCCACGAGTACGTGGTCGACGATCGTCGCGACGCCGTCAATCCGCAACGTGTCGGCACCAAGGCCGCCGCGCTCCATGTGCTCAGCGTGGAAGCCGGCGGCGCGCGGCAGCTCCGGCTGCGCCTCACGGACGCGCAGTCAGCGCCGGCGCCGTTCAGCGACTTCGACGCGATCATGGCGCTGCGACGGCGCGAAGCGGATGACTTCTACGCCGTGCTGCAGTCCCGGCTTCCCGATGCCGAGCGGCGGAGCGTGCAGCGCCAGGCCTTTGCCGGCCTGCTCTGGAGCAAGCAGTTCTACTATTACGACGTCCCGCAATGGTTGCAGGGTGATCCCGCGCAGCCGCCGCCTCCGCCGGAGCGTCTCCTCGGCCGGAACCGCGACTGGCGGCACCTCAACAATGCCGATGTCATTTCGATGCCGGACACGTGGGAGTACCCCTGGTACGCCGCGTGGGATCTCGCCTTCCACTGCATTCCGCTGGCGCTCATCGACGCCGAGTTCGCCAAGTCGCAGCTTGTCCTGCTCACGCGTGAGTGGTACATGCATCCCAACGGCCAGTTGCCGGCGTACGAGTGGCAATTGAGCGATGTGAATCCCCCCGTGCACGCGTGGGCGGCATGGCGCGTGTTCGAGATCGACCGCAAGCAGCACGGGGGACCGGGCGACCTCGGATTTCTCGAGCGGGTGCTGCACAAGCTGATGCTCAATTTCACCTGGTGGGTGAATCGCAAGGACATCGACGGCAACAACATCTTCCAGGGTGGTTTCCTGGGACTGGACAACATCGGAGTGTTCAACCGGAGCGCGCCGCTCCCCACCGGCGGCCACATCAATCAGGCCGATGGTACGAGCTGGATGGCGATGTACAGCCTGAACCTCATGCGGATAGCCCTCGAGCTGGCGCAGCACAATCCGGTGTACGAGGACATCGCCACGAAGTTCTTCGAGCACTTCCTGGAGATTGCGGCGGCCATGAGCAGCATGGCCGGTGATGGATCGGGCCTCTGGGACGAGCAGGACGAGTTCTTCTACAACGTGCTGAAGCTGCCCACGGGCGCACGCGTTCCGCTGCGACTGCGTTCAATGG
>JBOHTE010000033.1:0-4777 GCA_050733555.1 Gemmatimonadaceae bacterium
GGAAGGGTGTGTGGGCGAGGTCGATTCCCCATTCCCGATTGCCGATTCCCAAGGGGAGGTAGTGGGCGGTGAACTATCCCCCCACCGTTCTCCAATACACCCCGTACCGCTCGTCAATGAGCGAGTAGAACGGCACCAGCGTCACGTCACGTGACTGGCCCACGGTACGAAACTCGAGCGTCTTGCCCGGCACCGGCTTGATCCAGTCGGCGGGACCGTTGCCGCGAGCCACGAACGATGGCGCGCTCACCGGATCGCCCTTGTACTCGGGCACCGTGCGCGGTTTCGTGGGCTCGGCGCGCAGAATTTCCTTGGTGAGGCCCTCGGTGCCCAGGCGCCCCACCAGCACCAGCGGTCCATACATCACGGCCTGCACGGATGGATCATCGGGCATTGGTTGCACGTGCAACTGCATGGGCAGCGTGAGCTCAATCCGGTCGCCGTCGTGCCAGGTGCGATCGAGGACGAGATAACTGCCGGGCGCCGCGAAGGCTTCATCAGCATGGCCGTTCACCGACACGGATCCGCCGGGCGCCGTCCAGTTCGGCACACGCAGCCGGATCGCCATGCGCACGGGGCGCGCGCAGTGCAGCGTGAAGCGCGTCCGGTTCTCCTCGGGGAATCGCGTGTCCTGCACGATACGCACGCCGCGTTCCCGCCAGTCCAGCTCCGAGGGAATGAACAGGTTCACGTACAGACCGCGATCATCCTGGAAGTAGATGCTGTCGCCCAGCTTGGAATGCGACTCGAGTCCGGTGCCGTTGCAGCACCAGAACGAGTGCAGCGGCTGCCCGAACAGCTTCCAGTAGCCCGACGCGAGCGGCACGTAGTAGAGCGTCATCCCGTCGGCCGGATGCTGCGTGCCGAGGATGCCGTTGAAGAGCGCCCGCTCGTAGAAGTCCGCCAGGCGCGGGTCGGCCGTCCACGTGAAGAGATGGCGCGTGAGCTTGAGCATGTTGTACGTCGTGCAGCATTCCTGCGTGTAGCCGCTCAGCTCCGTGGACAGCACGCCAGGGTCGGACTGCCAGCTCTCCCCATTACTCGTGCCGCCCGTGCAGTAGGCACGCCGCCCCGTCACCTCGTGCCAGAAGTACGAGGCCACGTCGTGATAGCGTACATCACCCGTGAGCTCGTAGCGGCGCGCGGCGCCGATGATCTTCGGAATGGTTGTGTTGACGTGCAGTCCCTTCAGCTCGTCGCGCCCCTGGGCCAGCGGCGTGAAGATCCGCTCGTGGTCGAAGCGGTGAGCGAGCTCGGCGTCCGCGCGTGAATTCGTGACGGCCGACAGATTGTACAGTACTTCGTTCATGCCGCCGTACTCGCGCTCGAGCACGCGCGCCATCGCCTCGGCGCCCAGCGGCTGCGTCCAGCCGCCAGTCCAGCGCACCATGCCGCGCAGAACCTCGAGCGCGGGCGCATAACCGCTCAGCGTGTACGTGTCGAGCAGCCCCGCCATGATCTTGTGCACGGTGTAGAAGGGCGCCCACACGCGCCTGCCTTCGCGCAGCCGGTCGAACAGTTCCTCGGGAAACGCGCTGAGATAGCCGGTGCCATTCGTGCGCTGACATTGAGCGAGCGCATCCACCATACGCAGCCCGCGCGTGCGCAGCGTGGCGTTGTCCTGGCTGGCGCCCATGAGCGCGCACGCCGACAGGTAGTGGCCCGTGTAGTGGCCGCGCAGTTCGTTGTCCGGCGCTTCCCAACCGCCCAGCGGTTCCGCGTTCGACGGCAGCCCCGCGGTGACGCGGAACATGTGCAACAGACGGTCCGGATCGAGGCTCTCCATGTGCCGCCGCGCGACCTGCGTATCGTCGAGAAAGAGACCAGCGCGCAACCGCACGCGACTCACGTCGAAGGGGCGCACGATCGGCCGTGGCGCATCGTCGCAAAGGGGAGCAGCGCCGCCGAGTCGCGGCAGCAAGGGCACCGCGGCGACTGTGGCCGCGGCGGATGTGATGAAATCCCGGCGCGAGATTCCCGACATGACGGAGACAATGGCACATCCGTTGGCGAAATGCGAGAGCCTCCGCCCTGACCTCTTGTAGTCGGCCGTACCACACCACAAGTTGCAGGAGGACACCCCATGGAGGGATGCCCCTCTCGCGCCTGCCATGCGGGGGACACCATGCAGATCGTCACGGTCAACGGCTCGAGCGCCGTGATGCGGCGCTGGATCGCGAGTGCGCGCGCCGCCGCGCCGATAGCGGCCGCCGCCCTGCTCGCCGCCACGTGTCCGCCTGCCCCGCTCGCTGCCCAGGCGAGTACACCGACCGGAGCGATTGTCGCGACCGTTCGCGATACGACGCATGCCGCCATCGCCGGCGCCGAGCTCCTGCTCACCGGCAGCGTCGTACACGGCTTCACCGACGACGAAGGCATGGTGCGCCTTGCGCCCATAGGGGCCGGACCGGTTCACCTGACCGTGCGTCGACTCGGCTTCCGTCCGGCGACGCTGGACGTAACTGTCGCCGCGGGTGCACCTACGAATGCCAGCGTCCAGCTCGTGCAGGTCGCGCAGCAACTGGCGCCGGTGCTGGTGCGCGGCACGGCGCGCGCCTATGGCGATCAGATGGAAGGCTTCTACAATCGCCGCGCGCATCGCTCGGGGCACTTCATCACCCGCGGCGAGATCGAGCAGGCGCAACCGTCGCGACTCACGGACATGTTTCGCACCATTCCGGGAATCCGCCTCGGCTCGACGGGCATGATCCAGAACGCCGTGCGCATGCGCGGCGAAACGGGCTGCGCGCCGCTCGTGTGGATTGACGGCGCGCCCGCCGCCGCGGCCGAATTCGACATCGACGCGATCGTCCCCGAGTCCGTCGAGGCGATCGAGGTCTACAACGGTCTGGCGGAGGCACCCGCGCAATTCATGCCGCCCATGGATGTGAAGGCGTGCGGCGTGATCGTCATCTGGTCGCGGCACGGCGAGCCGCGGGAGAAGAAGCCACGGGATACGGTGACACCCGCGCAACTGGCCGAGCTGGTGGCGGCATCCAGGATCTACACCGCGGATGAAGTGGACATCCCCGCGCACCGGGATACGAGCACACACGTGGTGCCCGTGTATCCCGAGGCGCTCTTTCTCGCGGGAACCGGCGGCAGCGTTCGCGCAGAATTCGTGGTGGACACCACCGGCGACGTCGCCATGAATACCTTCAGCGCCATTTCATCCAGCAATCCGGCGTTCACGGCCGCCGTGCGCCACGCCGTTGCCGGCACGCAATACGTTCCCGCGATACTCGCCGGCCACCGGGTGCGACAGGTCGTGCATCAACCATTCACGTTTGTTGTTGAAGGCCACGGTTCCACGGAGACGTCACCGGAACAGTAGCGGCCGGGTTCCACGTGACGAGCGCTTGCGTTCTCGCGTGGGAGTCGACCTCAACGTCGTTCACCCAATCTCACCGCAGTTCGCTATCATGCATACATGAGCGACAAGATAGTTGTCATCACGGGTGCGAGCGCCGGCATTGGCGCGGCGGTGGCCGAGCGACTCGCGCGGGAGCGGATGTCCGTCGTACTGGTTGCGCGCCGGCGGGAGGCACTGGAGGCAGTGGCCGCGATGTGCGGCGGGCATGCGCACGTCGTCGTTGGCGACGTGACCCGCCGCGATGATGTGCGGCGCGCCGTCGACGACGCGCTCGCGGCGTTCGGCCGCATCGACGTGTGGATCAACAACGCGGGCCAGGGCATCTCGCGCAATCCCTCGGAACTCACCGATGAGGATCTCGACGCCGTCATGCGCGCCAACGTGTATTCGGCGATGTACGGCATGCAGGAAGTGCTGCCGCACTTCAAGGCGCGCGGCGAGGGACACGTCATCAACGTATCCTCGATGCTGGGGCGGCTCCCGCTGGCGGTGATCCGGTCCGCCTACTGCGGCGCGAAGCACTTTCTGAACGCCATCACCGCGCTCATGCGCACCGAGGTGCAGGCCACGCATCCGGGCATCCAGTTCTCGCTCGTGTCTCCCGGAGTCGTCCGCACGGACTTCGGGCTGAACGCGATGCACGGCGGCGCCGACTCGCGCGCGTTCCCTGGCACGCAGAGCGCCGAGGAAGTGGCGGACGTCATTGCGGCAGTCGTCGCATCGCGAAAGCCGGACGTCTACACGCACCGGGGCGCGTGCGAGCGGGTGGCGAGGTATTACGCGTCGGTGGGCGAAGACCCGCAGTAAGCATCATGCACGTGGGAGAGAAAGGCGCGCGACGGCCGCCGTTCCTCCACTGCTCACGTCGTCCGCCTGCTGCCTCCCACGAGAAGCCCAATGCCGACAATCAGCGCTATGACGCCGGCGACGGGGGGAATGGGGAACTTCTCCTTCTGCTTCACGGTCGCGCTGACCGGACCGACGCTGATCGTGTCGCGATGGCGCGTGTACGTGATGCCGCCGTACGCAATGCCAATGACACCGAGGACGATCAGGATGATGCCGAGAATGCGCATGGCGACCTCCGGTAAAGGAGCAGTGCGTTCACGCACTGCACCAGCGCCAGTTTCATGCCAGAGGCCGTCTGGATTCCACCTCCCCACGGCCGCGCCCTTGGGAATCTTCCACCGGCCCCGCCCGTGGGAATCGGCAATCTGCCTCTTCCCACCGCCCCGCCCGTGGGAATGGGCAATCTGCCTCTCCTTTCCACCCCGCCCGTGGGAATGGGCAATCGGGAATGGGGAATCGGGGAGGAAGACCTCCCCCCGCCGCACCTCACCGCCTTTTTTTCACGGCCGCCTCCCCCCGCTTCATCATCCCCCATTCCCACGATTCCCCATTCCC
>JBOHTE010000034.1:0-1608 GCA_050733555.1 Gemmatimonadaceae bacterium
CCGCACGGGGCGCTTCCCGCAGGCATGCCGCGCCGAAGGCGCAGCACGCCGCTTCCCGGATGCGGCGCACCGCACGACCATCATTCCTCGCGCAGGACGAGCATCGGATCAACACTCGTGGTCTTGCGTGCGGCAAGGAAGCACACACCGCCCGACACGAGGAGAAGCAGCAGCGTCACTGTGGCCCACGTCCACACGTCGTATACGCTGGTATGATAGACGAGACTGCGCAGGACTCGCGCAGCCACGGCGGCGGCAAGCAGGCCCAGGGTTGCTCCGATCGCGGCGATGCAGACACCCTCGCGTACCACGGCGCGCAGAAGGCGACGCGGCTCCGCGCCCAGGGCCATGCGGATTCCGATTTCACGCGTCCGCTCAGCCACGACACGCGACATCACACCGTACAGTCCGATCACGGCCAGAAGCGTCGCGAATCCGCCGAAGAAGCTCAACAGGCGAAATACGAACACGCGAGGCGCCGTGGCTTCCGCCACCACGCGATCCGCCCGCTGGAAGCTCGGCGCGGGAAGTCGCGGATCGATGTCATGTGCCGCGCGCGCAATTGCCCGCTCCATCGCGGCCACGGGCGCCGTGGTTCGTACCATGAGCTGTTCGAAGCGTCCAAGCGGCTGCTTCATCACGTCCTGATAGACGAACGGTGACGCGGCGCCGGTGAACTGCGGGCGCATGTCGCTCACCACACCCACAATCGTGGCCGGTCCGGACGGTGCGGCGATCGTGCGACCCATCTCGTTGCCGGCAGGATAGAAGCGTCGCGCCACACCCAGGCTTATCACCACCACCGAAACTCCCGCGTCGCTCTCGGTAGAGTCGAACTCTCGTCCTTGCAGCATGCGCGCGCCCACCGTGCGGAAGTACCCAGGCCCAACGGCGATGGCATTGACTGGAGCGGAGGGGCCGCCCGTGCTGTCGGGAACGATGTAGCTCTCCTCCGCACCCGCGAATGGGGCAGCACCGACTGCCGCGGACGCTACTCCGGGCAGACCGCGAACGCGCGCCAGCAACTGCTCATAGTAGCCGCCGACGCTTGCGTCGGGATAACTCCACGCGGGCAAGTGCACTCCGACCACCAGCAGTCCATCGGGACGAAAGCCCAGGTCAATGGATGCCAGGCGCCAGAGCGAGCGTGCCACGAGCCCGCAGCCCGTCAGCAGCACAAGAGTAATCGCGAGCTGCCACACAACGAGCGCCTGGCTGAGTCTGTGCGTTCGGACGCCGGTTGACGCTCGAGACGTGCCTGTTGAGAGGGCACGATGCAGATCGCCGCGACCGGCAATGAGCGCCGGCAGAAGTGCGATGCTGAGCAGGCTGGCTACCGTGACGCCGAGTCCGAACAGGGACACGGACGCATCCAGGCGCACATGGTCGGCATTCCCGACGAAAGCCGGGCCGAGCTGGACGAAGTACCTCACGAGTGCGAGGGACACGAGCAGGCCAAGAGCGGCCCCGGCGACCGCCAGCACGAGGCTCTCGCTGAGGAGCGACCCGGTAAGCGCTCGGCGCCCTCCGAGCGCGATGCGCACCGCGAACTCTTTCTGTCGGCCCGTCGCGCGAGCGATGGCGAGGTTGGCCAGGTTCGCACAGGCG
>JBOHTE010000035.1:0-5540 GCA_050733555.1 Gemmatimonadaceae bacterium
CAGTGCCTCAGTACCCCTCCCCGTCCGCGGCCGCCGTCGCCTTGCCGCGGTGCAATCGGAACACCACCGCGAAGTACACCAGCGCCAGCGGAAACCCGATGACCCACCAGTACAGCGCGATGCGCAGCCCGTGCGCATCCGTGCTCGCGTTATACGCGGTGAGCGACAGGGAAGCATCATCCGCGGACCGGAGCATGACCGGAAAGAGACACGCGGCCGTGGCGAGCATGAGGCCCCCGAGAAACGCACACGACGCGCCAAAGGCGCCCAGCCATCGCGCGCGCCGGATGCACACGAAGACGGAGACGAATCCCGCGAGACTGACGGCCGCCAGCAGCCATGCGACCGTGCGTGACAGGAAGGAGTGCCACATGGCAGGCTGGATGATGGACGTCACCACCGTGAGCACGGGCCAGAGCACGCCAATCGCTACATAGAGCCGAACGACCATGCGCCGGCTGCGGTCGTGCACCACGCTGTCCGTTTTCCACGTCAGAAATGTCGCGCCGTGCCCCATGAGAACGATCGTCGCGAAAAGCCCCACCAGCATGGTGTACCAGTCCAGAATGCCGATGGGCGGACGCGCCGAGAAATTGGTAAACAGCGTCAACGCGAACCAGCCCGATTTCTCCAGCGGCACGCCGCGCAGCAGGTTGCCCAGCGCGACACCGAAGAAGATCGCGAGCAGAATGCTTCCGGTAGCGAACCCTCTGTCCCAGAACTCCCGCCAGAGCCCATCCTGCACGTGACTGCGGAACTCGATGGACACGCCACGCAGAATGAGCGACCAGAGCACGAGAAAGAGCGCGAAGTAGAAGCCGGACAGCCCGGAGGCCAGCACGGTTGGAAAGGCGACGAAGAGCGCGCCGCCGGCAGCGATGAGCCACACCTCGTTCGCATCCCAGTACGGGCCAATGGCCGAGAGCACCTGGCGTCGCTCGTCGTTCGTGCGCGCGACGAGGAGGTGCACGGCACCCGCACCCAGGTCAAAGCCGTCCATCACGACATACAGGGTGAGCATGACGGCGATGATAGCGAACCACAGCTCAACCATGCGCCGGTTCTCCCACCGCCAGCGTGGACGGCCCGTGCGCGACTTCCCGGCCGACGAGAAAGAGGTAGAGCATGCCCAGCACGAAGTAGATGCCGGTGAATCCGATCAGCGTGAACAGAACGGTTCCCGGATGCACGAGCGGGCTCACGCCGTCGGCGGTGCGGAACAGGCCATAGATCAGCCAGGGCTGCCGCCCGAGCTCCGCCGTGAGCCATCCGGTGGTGACCGCAATGTACGGAAAGGGAAAGGTCAGCATGAGCACCCAGAGCATCTTCCGCGTGTGCATCAACCTGTCGTGCCACTGCAGC
Organism: Gemmatimonadaceae bacterium; assembly: GCA_050733555.1. Taxonomy (GTDB): domain Bacteria; phylum Gemmatimonadota; class Gemmatimonadetes; order Gemmatimonadales; family Gemmatimonadaceae; genus JADGGM01. The sequence continues at coordinate 1,363 of JBOHTE010000035.1, forward strand.
AGGCTCGCGACCGCCATGATGGCGATCATGATGGTGCCGAGTCCGGCCATGAGGTGAAAGGAGTAGTAGAGCAGCTCGATGTTGTTCGGCCAGTCCTGTTCCGGGAACTCTTCCAATCCGCGCACATTGCCGTGGAAGGTGCCATATGCCAGGAAGCTCAGCGCGCCCGGTATCCTGATGGGATTATCGAGGCGGCGGGCCGCCACGTTGGGCTGTCCGATGATGTTGAGCTCCGCCATGCCGCCACTGGTGAAGCGTCCCTCCATTGCCGCGAGCGCCACGGGCTGATAGCGCGCCACCAGCTTGGCCTGCGTGTCGCCCGTGGGAAATGCCACGAGCAGACTCGACACGAGTCCGGTGAATACGCCCACGTGCAGGAAGATGCGGGCGAATTCCATGTGGATGCCTTTGAGCGCGTAGTAGGCGCCCACCGCGGCCACAACGAATGCCGCCGTCGCAACGGCGGCGATCATGTTATGAGCGTACTGCGCCAGCGCCCACGGGTTCAGGAGAAAGGCGCCGAAGTCGGCCACGCGGAGCGACCCATCGGCGGCAACCGCATAGCCAATGGGGCGCTGCATGAAGGCATTCGTCGCGATGATGAAATAGCCCGACAGCCAGCTTCCGGCGAACAGTGCGATCGCCATCGCGAAATGTCTGCGTCGCCCGAGGCGCCGTTCACCGAAGATGAGGAGACTCAGGAAGCTCGATTCGAGGAAGAAGGCGAAGAGCCCCTCCATGGCGAGCGTGTTCCCGATCACACTCCCGGAATAGCGTGAGAATGCCGCCCAGTTGGTGCCGAACTGGAACTCCATGGGAATGCCGGTGACGACGCCCACAGCGAACGTGATGCCGAAGATGCGGATCCAGAACCGCGCGGCGGCGTCCCAGCGCAGATCGTCTCGACCCAGGCCGATTGCCTTCATGATCACGATGAGCAGCGCCAGCCCCATCGTGAGCACGGGAAAGAGATAGTGGAAGACGATGGTGAAGGCGAACTGTGCCCGGTGCCAGAAGGCGGGGTCTCCCACGAGAGGCTCCCATGGTGAGGGCTGAACAACCGATCGCGGCGGACGCACGCCGCGGACTCCGCGGCGAGAGACGCTATCGCCCTGGGCCGAGCGGCTGGATGGCGGACCGGCGCTCCGTCCCATCGGACATGTGGGCGCGCACCCACCACACGTACTGCCCTGATGGATCGAGCGTCACCGAGTCCAGAACCGTGAAGATAGTATCGGATGTCTCGTGGCTCGCGGCCAGAGAGCCATCACGCCTCAGCACTTCCACCGTATAGGAGAGCGCCTGAGGCACGGCATTCCAGGTGAGGGTGCGCGAGGAACGCGCGGGCGCGATGAGATGCACACCACTGTCACCGGGGCCGCGCACCACGTCGCCGCGATGCGCGAGTGCGCGGACCCCGTACGCACCGGCTGCCACCGCGATGAGCACCGACGCCGCGAGCCCCATGCTGGACACGTACCACCGTCGCACCACCGGCGCGCCCTTGCGCAGAGCCCGCAGCAACTCGAACTCGCGCTGGCATTCGGGGCACGAGGCGACGTGGTCGAGCGCCGCGAGCCGACTGTCTTCCGGGCCCTGGCGCTCCACGAGCGCGAGGATCTGATCGGGCGACAGGCAGCTCGCGCGCGGCATGTCGCGCCGCGCCTCGAAGACCTCCCGATAGAGCTCGGACAATCGAGCGTCATTCATCAGATCGCCTCCGGTCCAATGCCTCGTGCCTGCAACAATTCACGCAGGTCCGCGAGACCGCGATACAGCAGATTTCGTGTCTTCGCCTCCGTCCAGCCCAACAGTTCCGCGATCTCCTCACGCGTGTAGCCCGTGAGATACATACGCACCACCGGCCGCCGCGATGCGGTGATCTCACCAATGGCCTCGTCCACCTGCGTCGCCAACTCGGAGGCGGCGAGCGTCCGTTCAGGACCGGACGGCGAGGCCATGACGGGATCGGTGTCCTCGTGTTCGAGCATCGTCTCCCTTGGCCGGCGGTGGCGGCGGATGACATCGAGCGCCGCGGAGACCGCGGTCCGATACAGGTAGGACGACCGCATCGCGGAAATCTGCTCACTATCGTCGCCCCGGGCGCGCCAGAGCCGGATGCGCACTTCCTGAAAGACTTCGTCGACATCCGCGTCGGACAGGCCATGCCGTAATCCGACACGGCGCACCATGCCCGTATAGCGGGCGAGAACTGCTTCGATGGCGGGCGACAGAGAGTCAGGCTGCGTGTTCACTGGCCGAAACTAGCCATGGTAGCGAGGTCGCGTAAAGCATGACTGAGAACTTTGCAATGTCTGGGTCGTCTATTTGACTGGAACCGCCTGGACAGACGACGGGCGGCGCGATCGCCGGCTCGCGTTGCGACGGCCGGTACGACACATACGACAGGACGGGCGGTATGCAACGAGTCACGAAGGTTCTCCTCGCCTTCGCGCTGTTCACCGTGGCGCCAGCGGCGTTCGCGCAAGGTGAAGGGGTCATGAGCGGCCCATCGATGCCGCAACAACACAGGCTTCGCATCGGGTTTGGCGGCGGGATGGACATGCCCACCAGTAACGCCGGGGATTTCTACAGGAATGGCGTCACGGGACAGGGATTCCTCCTCATCAACCTGGGCGTGCTGCCAGCCATCCGGCTCAACCTCGGCTACTCGAGATTCGACTTCAAGAACGCGCTGGCTGGCGAGGTTCAGAGTGGCAACGGCCAGATTCTGAGCGGCGTCGCGGGGATGCGCGTGAACCTCCTGCCTGGCAAGGTTCGTCCCTACCTGCTGGCCGGCGTTGGCGCGTTCAACATCAGGAACACGGTGAACGCGGACGGCAGCGGCTCGGTGTCGCAGTCCGATACGAAGTTCGGCATCGACGGTGGCGCGGGGCTGGCATTCACGATCGGGCGCATCGATGCCTTCGTGGAAGGGCGGGTGCAGAACGTGTATACGGATCAGGGCGTGATCGACACGAAGTCCATCCGCACCATTCCGGTGACCTTCGGGATCATCTTCTAGCGGGAGAAGCGGGAAGGGGCAGCCCCAGGGGCAGCCCCTGGGGCTGCCCCATGGGCTGCCCCTTCTTCATCCTTCCCCATGCCGCATCTTCGCTCCGTTTCGCGCAGGGCCGACGTGGTTGTCGACCCCGAGCAGTTCCCCTTCTCCGTTCCCGCCGTGCGCGCGCTCGGCGTGCTCGATCTCACTGCGCGCGTCACGTTTTTCGTTGGCGAAAACGGATCGGGGAAATCCACGCTGCTGGAAGGGATCGCGGCGGCGGCCAGGCTGCCCACCGTTGGCAGCAGCGAGATGGACCGCGACGACACGCTCACTGCGCAACGGCAACTGAGCAGCGCGCTCCGGCTCACCTGGTCGCACCGCACGCACACCGGATTCTATCTGCGCGCCGAGGACTTCTTCGGGTTCACGAAGTCGCTGTCGCGCCTGCGCGGCGAATTCCGCCAGCGGCTCGCGGAGATTGAACTCGAATACGAAGGACGGTCGGACCATGCCAAGGCGCTGGCTCGCGGCCCCATGGTCGGGTCGTTGAACGACATGGAGCGCCGCTACGGCATTGATCTCGACGCCAATTCACACGGGCAGAGCTTTCTCAAGCTCTTCCAGTCCCGTTTCGTACCGGGCGGCCTTCACCTGCTGGATGAGCCCGAGGCGCCGCTCTCGCCACAGAGCCAGCTCGCGTTTCTCGCCATGCTGCTGGACATGGTTTCCGACGGCGCGCAGTTCGTGATCGCCACGCACTCACCGATTCTGCTGGCGTTCCCCGGGGCGCGCATTTACAGCTTCGACAGCGTGCCCCCCGTAGAAACCCCATACGCCGACCTCAATCACGTCGCGCTCACGCGAGACTTTCTGGCCAATCCCGAGCGATTTCTGCGGCACCTGAGATCGTGAAGGGCGGAAGCGGGCACCGCTCCCCCGCTCCTCCTCCCTCCCCTTGGGAATCGGGAATCGGGAACGGGGAATTGGGAAGGCAGTCCGCCCCGCGCCGCCCCACCCCGATGTCATGGGGAATCGGGAATCCGCATCCCCATTTCCCATTCCCGCCATTCCCCGTTCCCCATTCCCCATTCCCCGTCTTTCTTCCCCCCTCCCCCGCCCGCTATCTTCCCATTGACTCCCAACCACCAGATCCCATGGCCACACAGACGCGCGC
>JBOHTE010000036.1:0-1472 GCA_050733555.1 Gemmatimonadaceae bacterium
GATGGTCGAACCACGGCGATGAATGTCGTAAGCCAGAACGTAAGGAAACGTCGAAGACGATCGAAGATCCGCAGACAGGATGTCAGCGGCCGCGCCGAGGGTGAGCTCAACATTTCTGTTGAGCAACCGTGCCGCTTCGAGACCCAATCGGGCACCCGTCCCGTAGAGCTTTGGCGCGTCGCTTGGATCGACAGCGTTGGGGACAGGTCCAACATCGATGAGGGTTCTGACGACTCCACCGGTGACGATGAGTCGCCAAGCGCCTCCAGGCGAAGCCGTTGGCATCCAGTGTCCGAGCAGCGACAGGGTCGTGGTGGATGGTGACCGCTGATTGAAAGACACCCTCCCGGCATCGACTCCAACTGAGACGCCGAAGCGACTGAAGGCGATGCCGACTTCGAAGGTTCCTCCGATTCCGAACCCGAGGTCACCGAATTCGTGCAGGTATGTTCGGGCGTCACCGTGCAGCAACGGATGGCTCGCCCAACCAGCCAAGCCGAAGTAGACGCCAGTCGGATCCAGGTCGGCGCGACCTGCTTTGCTCTGAGCGCGTATGCTCTGCGCCGAAATTCCCACGAGAGTCGCGACGGTTAACGCGCCGCTGGCAACGCACCGAACGATCTGGCGTTCGACCGCGAGTGACAGGTGTCTACAGGCAGGGAAGTGCAAAGCGACATGTCCTTGACGGAGGGCGGGCCATCGAGCGAGAGGCACGTCGCTGAAGGTTTCGTGCGCTGTCGAAGTAGAATGGGCGAGCTCAGCAGCGGATGTCAAGATCGAAATCTGGCGCAACGCTGCCCTGACTCAACGGCGCATCGGCTTGCTCGGCGCCAGCCCTCCGTTCTACAATTGCCTCATCCGAACACGTCGCTGGAGGATTCCATGCGTGTTGCCACCATCGCCGCCGCGATGACGATCACTACTGCGCTTCCTTCGTGCGCCCGCGCGCAGGTCATGGCCAGCGAGCACGGCATGGTGGAGCAGCAGGTGGATGGTACGACCATCACCATTGAGTACTACCGCCCACAGGCGCGCGGCCGCACGAATGTCATAGGCGGCGTGGTGAAGTTCGGCAGTACCTGGACGCCCGGCGCCAACTGGGCCACCACCATCGACGTGAATCGCGACATTCACATCGAGGGACAGGCTCTGCCCAAGGGCAAGTATTCCATCTGGACCATCCCGCAGCAGGATCAGTGGACGGTCATCCTGAGCAGCACATGGAAGCGCTTCCACGTCCAGGGTCCTGACCCCTCGGCGCGCGAGATTCGCTTCACCGTGAAGCCGCTGGAAGCGCCCGAGCTCGACGTGCTCACGTTCACCTTCCCGGACGTCGCGGCAGACTCCACGACGTTGCTGCTCCGGTGGGGGACGACTGCGCTGCCGCTGCACATCGAGGTCGCGCCGTCCAACACCCTCTCGCCAACGGGCTGACGGCGAGCGGGACAGTCGGGATGTTGACAGTGTGACGT
>JBOHTE010000037.1:0-18681 GCA_050733555.1 Gemmatimonadaceae bacterium
CTCGAGCTGCGGCTCTCCGGTGGCGTCGTGGTCGAGCAGATCATCCGGCCCACGGGCCTGCTGGACCCGGAGATCGAGGTGCGCCCGGTGCGCGGCCAGGTGGATGATCTGCTGCATGAAATCCGGCTGCGCGAGCGGCGTGGCGAGCGGGTGCTCGTCACCACGCTCACCAAGCGCATGGCCGAGGATCTCACCGATTATCTGCAGCAGATGGGCGCTCGCGTGCGCTACATGCACTCCGATATCGACGCCATCGAGCGGATGGAGATCGTTCGTGGCCTGCGCCTGGGCGACTTCGACGTGCTGGTCGGCATCAACCTGCTGCGCGAAGGACTGGATCTGCCCGAAGTGTCGCTCGTCGCAGTGCTCGACGCGGACCAGGAAGGATTCCTGCGCAGCGACCGGTCGCTGATCCAGACCGTGGGGCGAGCGGCGCGTCACGTCGCCGGTCGCGCGATCTTCTATGGGGACCGCGTGACGGGATCCATGCAGCGCTGCCTGGATGAGACAAAGCGCCGCCGGGAAATCCAGACGGCGTGGAATGTGGAGCACGGCATCACGCCGCGGTCGGTGGTGAAGAGCACGGAGCAGGTCCGCTTCAGCACGCGCGTCGCGGACGCCCGCATGGAGCACGCCGCGGATCAACGCAAGGTGGCCGAGCCCGCCGCGACGTATGCCACCGAGATGGACAGCGAGGCACTGCTCGAGATGCTCGAGCAGCAGATGACCGAAGCTGCGACGAATCTGGATTTTGAAGGCGCGGCCGCGTTGCGCGACCAGATCTTCGAGTTGAAGGCGCGGAAGAGCGGGAACGTCCGCCGGCCCGGTGGCCTGCAGGCGATCCGCGCGCCACGCTGATGTCCGTTCCGCAGCACCGCGTCCTTCCGCCGCTCGCCACGCAGGGCCGGCTGGCGCTGACGCGGGAGGAGCTCATCCGGTGGGGCGAAGCGTTCGGCGCCGCGGCGCGGGCGCCGCTGGTGGTCGGCGTTTCGGGCGACATCGGCGCCGGCAAGACAACGCTCGTGCAGGCCGTCTGTCGTGGCGCGGGTGTGCGCGACGCCGTGACGAGCCCGACCTACGCGCTCGTGCATCGCTACGCCGGGACGAACTGGCCCGTGTACCATCTCGATCTGTATCGCCTCGATCGCCCTGATGATCTCACGAACATCGGGTGGGACGATCTGCTCGACACGCACGCGCTCACACTGGTCGAGTGGCCCGAGCGCGCCGGCGGCCGGATGCCGGCGACGGCAGTGCCGGTGGAGCTCCGGCACGATGTGGACGATCCCGATCGTCGCCTCCTGCTGGCCGGGTGACGCCGCTGCTCACACTGTCGGTGGATGCCGCGACCTATGTCGGCACGATTGCGCTTGTGTCCGGCCCGAGTGTCCTCGCGGAAGAGCAGGTGGAGATGCGTTCCGCCGCGGGCGAGCAACTCTTGCCCGGTATCCGGCAAGTGCTCGATGCGGCGGGCGTCACGGTGCATGAACTCCAGCGCGTCGCGTGCGGATCCGGCCCCGGGAGTTTCACCAGCCTGCGCATTGCCGCCTCGACCGCGAAGGGGCTCGCGGCTGCCCGTAGCCTGCCGCTCGTCGCGGTGTCCTCGCTGGCGTTGATGGCCGCGACCACACGCGCGCCCGGCCGCTATCTCACAGTGCTGGACGCCATGCGTGGTGACTGGTTCGCCGCGGCATACGACGTCCGGGCTGACGGCGGCATGGCGACGCTCGTCGCGGCGTCGCTGCGCTCCCGCGACGCCGTGGAGGACCTCGCCGCTTCGTTGAATGCGCGGCTCATTGGTCCGCGCGAGGAGCAGGTCGCCCACCCCCACGCACGCGCGTTCGCCCGGCTCGATTCGCTCGCGTCGTTCGTGTCTCCCGTGGACCTCGAGACGTGGGAACCTGACTATGGCCGCCACGCGGAAGCCCAGGTCAGATGGGAGCGTGCCCACGGTCGCCCGCTTCACGCATCCTGACGCCGCCGGATCGCAGCCATGCCGGATTCTCCCCCCTCTCCCATCGAAACGCCAACCAGCGTGCACGTACGCCCGGTTCGCGAGGCGGACCTCGACCGGATCGCGGAAATCGAACATGCGTCGTTCTCCGATCCGTGGAGCCGTCCGTCGTTCGCGCAACTGCTGCGCGATCGGCGCGTGCACTTCATCGTGGCATGCACACCCGATGGAATGATCCGTGGCTATGCCGTCGCGTGGTTCGTGCTCGACGAAGGCGAGATCGCGAACATCGCCGTCCAGCCGGACTCCCGCGGCCAGGGGATCGGCAGAACGCTGCTGCGCTCGGTAACCGAGGCCGCGGCGGCACGACGTGCCTCCGCGCTCTACCTCGAGGTGCGCGATTCCAACGAGTCGGCGCGGGCCATGTACTCCGCGCATGGCTTCGTCCAGGTCGGGCGCCGCAACCGGTATTACCGGCGACCCGTCGAGGACGCACTCGTCTTGCGGCTGGCGCTCCCGGCGCGCGGGTGAGGCGCATCGGAATGATCATCCCTGCGCTGCTTCGCTGATAGTAAATTGCGAGTCGGGTGCTAACGTACCGGCGACTCGAACCGACATTCGCCAGGAGGAACTGTGAGCCGCAGCTTGAACAAGGTGATGCTGATCGGAAACCTCGGCAAGGATCCCGAGGTCCGATCGACGACGGGTGGCAATCGCGTGGCCTCGTTTTCCATGGCCACCGGTCGGAGCTGGACCGGAGCCAATGGGGAGAAGCAGGAAAAGACGGAGTGGCACAAGTGCGTGGTGTGGAACAGCAAGTTCTCCACGCTGGCCGACATCGTCGAACGCTACCTGAAGAAAGGCGATCGCGTGTACGTCGAGGGCAGCATCGAATACCGGCAGTATCAGGACAAGGACAACCAGACGCGCTATGTCACGGAAATCACCGTACGCGATCTGGTGATGTTGTCCGCGCGCGACGGGTCACGGCCGTACGTGCAGGGTGATGAGGAGCCCGCCTACACGCCCGGCACCCGCGCGGCGGAGCGGGGCGGGAAGGGAAAGGCGACTCCGGAAGCAGGCGGCGACTTCCAGGATTTCCCCAGCTCGTCCGAAGACGACAACGACGATCTGCCGTTCTGAGTGGCGGGCGGCAGGGTGGCCGGAAGGGCGGAGCCGGGTGGAAGGCACCGCACGCCGCCACCCGCCCGCGGCGCGGTCCGGGTTGGCGCTCCGCTGGCACAGGATGTTACGGCTGAGGCTGTGGATCGTGTAGCGACGAACCAAACCTCTTCCGGAGAATACCATGCTTCGCCGTTTTCTCGTCGCTGCCGGGGTCGTCTCGTCTGTCGCGTTTGCAGCGCAGGCCGTTGGCGCGCAGTCCATGTCGTCTCCGATGATGTCACACCCCGCGTTTGGTGTGATGGGCGGTCTCAATCTCGCCTCGATGGGCGGGTCGGATGCGTCTGGGCTGGACAGTCGCGTCGGCTTCCTCGTGGGTGGCTTTGCCAAGTTCCAGATCACGCCGAAAATCGCGATTCAGCCAGAGCTGTTCTACACACAGAAAGGGGCGAAGCAAAATATGGATGACGGTAATGGCGGCACGATTACCGCTCATATCAAGCCGAGCTATGTCGAATTGCCTGTCCTTGTACGCATGAACTTCTCAATGGCGCCGGACGCCGGAGCGCGGCCTTTCATCTTGCTCGGGCCCACCTTCGCTTTGAAGGCAGGGTGCCAGTTTTCCGCGTCAGATGCAGGAGCCTCCGTGTCTGAAAGCTGCGGTGACGCTGCCGCGCAGAGCGCGCAGAGCGGGGAGAACGTAGATGCGAAGTCCTTCGACATGGGAGCACTCGCGGGTGCTGGAATTGACCTGCGTGCCGGTGGGCACACCATGTCGCTTGGTCTGCGCTACGACTACGGGTTCACCGGCATCTTCGATGGCAGCAACATGAAGAATCGCGCGCTCTCGTTCGTCGTAGGGTTCGGGTTCTAGTGGGTCACGCGGCTGCGCCGGGTTCTCCTGCCGGCGCCGCCGTGACCGCTCTCCCGCCGGTGCGTCTCTCTACGGAGATGCCCGGCGGAGTTTGAGCGCCGGGTGACCGAGCGGTTTCCCCTCTACCGTCACCGTTGGCGAGGCACATGATGCATCTGTTCGCGCAGAACGCGTCCAGTTCCACAGATCCCGACAGGCGGTCGCGCCTGCTCGCGGTAGTCGCGCTCGTGCTGTTCGCGCCGCCAGTGGTGGCGCGCGCGCAGGCGGTGCCGGCCGACACCAGCGCGGTGCAGGCACCGGCCGCACCGACGGCGGCGCCCGGCGCATCGGCCGTGACCGCCGACGACACGGCGATGGGTCGCAGCCATACCGTGCGCAAGGGCGACACCTTGTGGGACCTCGGCAGGGCGTATCTGAATGATCCCTTCCAGTGGCCGCAGATTTATCGTCTCAACACCGCGATCGTCGAAAACCCACACTGGATCTATCCAGGCGAGGTTCTCCGACTGCCCGGGGATGTGCAACTGGCCACGAACACACACGTCATTGACCAGGAGCAGTCCGCGCCTGGCGCACCGACGGTGTTCTCCGCCGCGCTCAACGCGCGCGGGGTGTACGCGCCCCGCTTCGGCCCTTCGGCGCTCGAGTATGAGCATTCGGCGGTGCGGCCCGGTGAGATTTACGCGGCCCCGTGGGTAGATCGATCCGGTGGGCCGGAACGTGAGGGGCGGCTGCTCGCTCCCACTGATCCTCCCGGCATCGCGGAGTTCTCGACGACGCGGCGCCTCGGGCCCGAGACGCGCGCCTACATCACGCTTCCCAAGGGGATCGTGGCCGCTCCCGGCGACCGGTTCGTGACCGTTGCCCTGGGGCCATCACTTTCGGACACGTCGCAAGTCGTGATTCCCACCGGCATCGTAGAAGTCGAGAAGACGGATAATGGGGGCGTCGCCACGACCGTCCGCATCGTGCAGCAGTTCGGTGAGGTGTTGCTGGATCAGGGTATCGTTCCGCTCGATCGCTTTGCACTCGACATGGCGGCACGTCCGCAGAATCTGTCGCTTGGATTGGAAAGTCGCGTCATTTACGTGCCGGACGGAGCCGTGCTTCCTACGGTTCAGCACTATGTGGTGCTCGACGCGACATCGAAGGATGGGGTGAAGGCTGGGGATCAGTTCACGCTGTATCGCCCCAGCCGCAAGATGGACGTGCCGGGACAGAGCGAACCGGTGGTTCTCCCCGAGGAGCAGATTGCACTGGCGCAGGTGGTGAAGGTGACGGACCGGGGGACCACGGCGATCATCGTGAGTCAGCGGCAACCCTCGATCAAGGTTGGTGTGATGGCGCGTCTGACCGGGCGCATGCCGTAGCAGGTACGCGGGTCGCGCTGGTGGAGTGCGTGCGCTGACGCGTCATGCCTCTCCTCGCGATACCGCGTCCCGCACCCACCGCGTCCGCTGCTCGCTGCGCGCTTCAGCTGCGCGCCTGTCGTGCGTGGCGGCGCGTAGCGGTGCGGCTGAATGAACAGAGTCTTGACGCGGCGGCATTTGTGTAATGCCGCCGTTGTCGTGCGCGGGACGTTCAAGGCGCCTGTCCCTGTGTCAGCCCGCCTCGACGCAGTAGATTAGGCGCAGCATGATTCTGATCGCGCATTTCGTTGCCGTGACCCTCTATCTCGCTGCCGCTGGACTGGCCGCGATACCGTTCGCGCGCCCCATCCGCGCGCCGATCCGGGGTGTCGTGTTGATCCTCACCGCGGCGATCGTGGCGCATCTCATCGGCCTGGGCGACTTTGTGCGCGTGCACGGGCAGCCGCCGCTCACCGGCCTCGGCCCTGCGCTCTCCTTTGCCGGTTTCCTCGTTGGTGTCACGCTCCTCGTGGTGGAGGTGCTTGCCCGGGAGGTGAGCCTGACGCTCGTTGCCGCGCCGTTTGCGGCGCTGCTCGCGGTGTGCGCCAACTTTGCCGGGATGGTGCCGCTGCGGGAGCCCACAGGAGTGCGGGGCCTCTGGCTCACGTCGCACATCGCGCTCAGCTTTGTGGGCATGGCGGCGTTCGCGGCTGCGGCCGGCGCGGGGATGATGTATCTGGCGGAGCACCGCGAGCTCAAGTCGCGACACTTCGGCGCGATCTTCCGCTTCTTCCCGCCGCTCGACACACTCGATCGCGTGAATCACATTGCCGTGGTCGCCGGGTGGCTGGCGCTCACCGTCGGCATGGGACTCGCGTCCGCCTATGCGCTGGTCTATCGCGCGGGACACGCCGAGAAAGTCGTGTGGGCCCTGCTGGCATGGGCCGCCGTCACGACGCTCACCGCGGGGCGGGTCGTGGCCGGATGGCGCGCCCGTCGTGCGGCGTTGCTCACCAGCGTCTTCTTCACCGGCATTGTCGTGTTGTACATCGCGCTGCGGGTTTTCGACCGTCACGGCGGCCGGTTCCTGTGAGCGGATATCCGGTGCTCCTCGAGGGCGAGTCGATTCGCGCGCTCGTGGTCGGCGGCGGCGCGGTGGCGGTGCGGAAGGTAGGCGCGCTGCTGGTGACGCATGCGCTGGTGCGTGTGGTGGCGACCCGGGCGAGTGACGCCATGCGCGCGCTGGGTGAGCAACACGGGTGCACGCTCGACGAGCGCGCGTACCGAACGGAGGATCTCGACGGCGCAACGCTCGCCATCGCGGCGACGGACGATCGCGAGCAGAACGCCGCGGTGGGTCGTGACGCGCGCGCCCGGGGCATGCTCGTCAACGTCGCCGATGCCCCGGCGGAGGGGACATTCGTGACGGTCGCGACGCACCGGGCCGGCGACGTGACGATCGCGGTGTCGGCGGGTGGGGTGCCAGCTGCGGCGGCCCGCCTGCGCGACGCGATCGCCGCGCGATTCGATGCACGCTACGCGGAGGCGGTTCACGCGCTCGGCGCTATGCGCGCGCGGCTTCTGGCCGCAGGCGATCGCGACGGATGGGAGCGTGCGCAGGAGGCGCTCATTACCGATCAATTCTGCGCCCGTGTCGAGTCGGGGCTGCTGTTGGAGGACGTGGCGGCATGGCACTGATCGCGGCCGGGTTGAGTCATCGCACGGCGCCCGTAGCCATTCGGGAACGTGTCGCGATTGCGCCGCATGAGGCAGGCGCGTTTCTCTCGCATCTGCTTCTGGTGACCGGTGCGCGCGAAGCTGTGCTGCTCTCCACCTGCAACCGCACCGAAGTCTACCTGGTCGAGCGCGCGCGCGATGCCGCCGCCGCGGTCTGGGGTGCGCTGAGTGCGCGCCTCGGCTCGGACGTGACGGCGCACGGCTACGTCTGGCGCGACCGCGACGCAGTGGCTCATCTCTATCGCGTGGCCGCCGGGATGGATTCGATGATCCTGGGCGAGATGCAGATCCACGGTCAGGTGCGGGACGCGTGGGAGCTGAGCCGCCAGGCATCCGGGCCGGCGCTCAATCGCCTCTTCCAGAGCGCCCTGCTGGTCGCGTCACGCGTGCATCACGAGACGGCGCTGGGTCGCGGCGCCGCGTCCGTGAGTTCCGCTGCGGTGCAGCTGGCCAAGAAGATCTTCGGTTCGCTCCAGGGGCGCCGTGCCATGGTGCTGGGTGCCGGCGAGATGGCTGGAGTCGCGCTGGAATGTCTCGTGCATGAAGGCGTGCGCGCGGTGATCGTCGCGAACCGGACGTTCAAGCGCGCGGCCGAACTGGCGTCGCGTCATGGCGCGCAGGCGCTGCACTACGACGAATGCTGGCATCGGCTCGCCGAGGTGGATCTGCTGCTGTGCTCGACCGCGGCGCCGCGGCCGATCGTGGAACGTGCGCAGGTGGAGCCCGCGCTGCGTGCACGCGGTGATGCGCCACTGTGCATCGTGGACATCGCCGTCCCGCGTGACGTCATGGCGGATGTCGGCGCGCTGCCCAATGTGTTTCTCTATGATCAGGACGACCTGCAGGCGGTCGTCTCGACGAATCTCGAGCGCCGGCGCGACGAGCTGCCCGGTGCCGAGATGATCGTCGCGACAGAGGTCGAGCAGTACTGGCAGTGGCTGGCGGGCCTCGCGGCCGTGCCCGTACTGAAGTTGTTTCGTTCGCAGATGGAGCAGGTGCGTGAGGCCGAGCTTGCGCACGCCATGCGGAAGCTCGGGCACCTTTCGCCCGATGACCAGCACGCCGTCGAACATTTTTCCCGGGCACTCATGACCAAGTTTCTCCACGACCCCAGTGTGCGCCTGCGCGCCGCATCCGCCAACGGGCGCGGTCTCGCCATCGTGGACGCGCTCCGTTATCTGTTCGCGCTCGACGAGCCCGATGGGCACGGGAGCGTCCCGCCGGTCGCCGCGCCTGAACGCGAGGAGCGCTGACATGGCACGACGCGCACTCATCAGCGGCGGCGCCGGCTTCATCGGCTCGCACGTCGTTCGCGCCTTCCGTGCCGCCGGGTATGATGTCAGCGTGCTGGACAACCTCTCCACCGGAACACCGGACAACCTGCCGGATGGCGTCTGCCTGCACCAGCTCGACATCTGCGCGCCAGAGGCCGCGGCGGTGGTGCGGGAGGGTCGCTTCGACGTGCTCTGTCATCTCGCCGCCCAGATCGACGTCCGCAAGAGTGTGGCGGATCCCGCCTTCGACTCACGCGTGAACATCGGCGGCTCGCTCAACCTGCTCGAGGCGGTGCGCGCCTCGGGAGCGCCAACGCGCTTCATCTTCTCGTCCACTGGCGGTGCGGTGTACGGCGACCTGGTGGAGCCCCCGACCGAGGAGACGGCGCCCAAGGATCCCCAGTCGCCCTACGGGACGGCAAAGCTGAGTGTGGAGTACTACATGGGTTACTTCGCGCGCGTCCACGGGTTGGATCTCATGGCGCTGCGTTATGCGAACGTGTACGGGCCGCGTCAGGATCCGCACGGCGAGGCCGGTGTCGTCGCGATCTTCTGCGATCGCATCATCGACGGCGCGCCGCTCACGATTTTCGGCGATGGATCCCAGACGCGCGACTACGTGTATGCGGGCGATGTCGCGCGCGCCAACGTGCTGGCGGCGCACGCGGAACTACCCGCTGCCGCCGGTGTGGACAGTCGCGCATTCAACATCGGCACGAGCGTCGAGACCGATGTCGTGCAGCTGGCTTCGCGGCTGATGGCGGTGTCGGGCGGTCACTCCGCCGTCACGCACGCGCCCGCGCGCGCCGGGGAGCAGCGACGCTCCGCTGTCGCGATTGCCAAGGCAGAACGACTGCTCGGCTGGACACCAGAGATGTCGCTCGAGGCGGGACTCAAGGAGACATACGACTGGTTCGTTGCGCGTCGCACGGCGGGACGGGCCTGATGCTCAACATGACCCTCGTTGTCCAACTGGGTGGTGCGGTTCCCACCTCGCCGCTGGACATGCTGACGCAGGCCACGCTGGCCACACGCATCGTAGTGGCCCTCCTCGCGGTCCTCTCGCTGATCAGCTGGGCGATCATGCTCGCGAAGTGGCGCGAATTGCGCAAGGTCGATCGCGCCGGCCAGGCGTTCACCCGCGAGTTCGAGCGCGCGCACGCGCTGGAAGCGGTGGCGGGGCTGGCGCGTCACAATCCCGCCAATCCGTTCACGCGCGTCCTCTCGCGCGCCATCAACTTCTTTGCCGAGATGAAGCCCGGTGCGCTGCACCAGGCTGCAGCGCCGTTGAGCGGCTCACAGGTCGAGGCGTTGCGCCTCGTGCTCGATGCGGAAACCGCGGACGAACGCAACCGGCTGGCACGCTACCTCACGCCGCTGGCGACGATCGGTTCAGTGAGCCCGCTCATCGGGCTCTTCGGCACGGTGCTCGGCATCATCGATGCATTCGTCGGGATTGCGGTGAAGGGCTCGGGAAGTCTGACCGCCGTGGCGCCGGGCGTCGCGGAGGCCCTCATTGCCACGGCCGCGGCGCTGGCGGTCGCCATTCCCGCCGTCTTCGGGTACAACATCTTTGCGAACCGGATCAATCGGCTGGAAAACGATCTGGAGAACTTCGGCACGGACATCATCGCCCTGATGGTTCGCGAGGGGCGGATCTAGCATGGGGCGACGCCGGGGACGCGGCTTCGCGTTGAACGCTGACATCAACGTCG
Organism: Gemmatimonadaceae bacterium; assembly: GCA_050733555.1. Lineage (GTDB taxonomy): Bacteria > Gemmatimonadota > Gemmatimonadetes > Gemmatimonadales > Gemmatimonadaceae > JADGGM01. The sequence goes on from JBOHTE010000037.1 coordinate 10,026, forward strand.
TGAGTCTCATTGACGTCATGATGCTGCTCATGGTGATTTTCATGATCACGGCACCCATGATGACGGGCGGCGTGGACATCGCGCTGCCGCGCGCGGAGGCGCGGCCGCTCGAGGCCAAGGGTGGGCTCGTCGTGAGCATTGATCATTCGGGTCAGATCTTCATTGACCAGAACGCGTTCTCGTACGCGGAATTTCGCGCGAGCTTCAAGGCGCTGGCGGCGCAGCGCGGCCGCAACGGGATCTATCTGCGCGCCGACAAGGGTGTGCCGTATGGCACGGTCGTCCAGGTGCTCGCCGTGATGCGCGGAGCCGGGGTGGGGGATGTTGGGCTGGTGGCCGAGCCGGAGGACATCACGAAGTGACGCGCGCGAGCGACGTCCGCGGCGGAGGGCTGGGCGGTCCGCTGGGTCTCTCGCTGTTGCTGCACGCCGGTGTGGTGGCGATGCTCATCGTACTGCGACCGCCGGCGCCGCCGGCGCTGCCACCCATCTACCGGGTGAACATCGTGGCGGCGCCGCCCGGTCCACGTGCGGCCGGTGTGGTGACGCAGGCTCCTGCGCTCCGCGCTGAAGAGCCCGCACCGGTGCCGAAGCGCGCGGAGGAAATTCCCAAGGCAATGCCGCTGCCGGTGAAGAAACCGCCCGAGAAGCGGGTCGCGCCCGCCACGCCGACTCCACCGGTTGCCACACCGAAGCCCAAGCCGGGACAGACCGTTCCTCAGGCGGCCGGCGGGCCAACGGGTGGACAGGGAACCGATGTCGCCACGGTGCGAACCGAAGGTGTGGAGTTTCCCTTTCCGGGTTATCTCGATAACATCGTTCGGCAGATCGCGCTGCGGTTCCATCCGGCGCGGAACTCGCTCATCCGGGCCGAGGTAATGTTCCTGATTCGGCGCGATGGGTCCGTGGCCGACATCCATTTCGTGACGCGCTCAGGCAACTTTCAATTTGATCTGGAAGCTCAGGGCGCGATTGACCAGGCTGGCCAGGTCAAGGCCTTCGGACCGCTGCCATCCGGCTTCACCGACGACGTGCTTCCGGTCATCTTCAGCTTCGACCCCCGAGTCCTCAAGTAAATGAAGCGATTCACATGTTTGATGCTCGCCGCAGTCGCGCTCGCGGCCGTCGCCTCGCCGACGCGGGCGCAGCAGGATACGACACGCGGTGTGCGCATTGGGCTGTCCTATCAGCCTGGCGTGAAACCGGGTGTCGTCGTGGTGCCCGTGAGCGGATCCTGGGGTGACACGGTGCAGACCATGTTGCAGCGCGACCTCGATTCCGGTGATCGGGTGACGGTGCTGAGCGGCGACGTGGTGAATGCAACCGCGACCGCGCAGGGTAGTGGCGGCGTGAACTTCGGCGTATGGAGCACGCTCGGCGCCGCCGCCGTCGTGCAGGTGACGCTCGCGCCCACAGGCGCCCATGTCATTCTCTACGACATTGCGGCGCGGCGCGTCGCGCAAGTCCACGATTTCCCGCTGGGCGGCCGCTATGGCGATGCACACTGGCGCCTGGATGTCCATGGCATGGCGGACGAGATCGAGCGCTGGATCACCGGCGTGCGGGGCATCGCGCGCACCCGCATCCTGTACGTGCGCGCGGGCCGTGTGTACGTTATAGACAGCGATGGCTATGGCGTGCACGCGGTGACGGATGCCGCCACGGTGATGGGGCCCGCCTGGAGTCCCGACGGGCATACGATCGCGTACAGCAAACTCGGCCCGAAGGGATGGAGCATCGAGATCCGCGATCTGGACACCGGTGCGGAACGCACGCTCCAGGCCACGCCGGGCGGATTGAACATGACGCCGGCATTCACACCCGATGGGAAGTCCATCGCGTACGGGCACGGACTGGAAAACGGCACGGACATTTACGTCGCGAGCGCTTCCGGCAGCGGTCCGGCGCGCCGCGTGACGGTTGGGCGGGGGACCGACAACGTGTCACCGTCATTCAGCCCCGACGGGTCGCGGCTGGCGTTCACGTCCGGACGCAATGGACATCCCGAGGTGTATACCGCCGACGTCGATGGATCGAACACCGATCTGCTCACCCCATTCAATTTCGGGGATCAGAACTACCGCTCGAATCCGGAGTGGTCACCGGACGGTCTCACCATCGCGTTCCAGTCACAACTGGCGGGGCGGTTCCAGATCATGACCATCACGCTTCGGGATCGCACGGTCAAGCAGCTGACGAACGAAGGGATCAACGAGGATCCCTCCTGGGCGCCAGATGGTCGCCATCTGGTGTTCACCTCGTCGCGCACGGGAACCAAGCAGCTCTTCGTGCTCGACACCGAGTCGGGCCGCACCCGGCAGTTGACACACGCCGATGGTGCCCGGCTCGCTGCGTGGTCGCGTTATCTGGCGCCCACGCCGTAAGCCACGGCCGCTGCCGGCCACAACGACTTCCATCACTCCGGAGAACGACATGACACGTACCATCCGCCTCGCTCCAGTCGTGCTGCTCGCCGCTGCCGCCGTCGCGGCCTGCGGCAAGAAGGCTCCCCCCGCGCCTCCTCCTGCGCCCGCGGTGAACCAGGACAGCATCAACGCGGAGCAGGCCCGCCGCGATTCGATCGCGCGCGCCGAGCAGGCGCGGCGGGATTCCCTCGCGAAAGCGCAGGCGGAGGCCGACCGGCTGCGCCAGGGCCAGGCCGCTGCGCGCAAGACACTCACGGACGTGATCTATTTTGATTTCGACACCGACTCGCTCACCGATGCCTCGCGCAGCGCGCTCGATGCCAAGATCGGTGTGTTGTCGGCCAACCCGGGCGTGAAGCTGCGCGTCGCGGGGAGCACGGATGATCGCGGGTCGGACGAATACAACCTCGCACTCGGCCAGCGCCGTGCGGCGTCAGCCAAGCGCTATCTCACGGACCACGGAGTCACCGCGGACCGGATCGACGTCATCAGCTATGGCGAGGAGCGGCCAGTCGCGACGGGGGAGGATGAGGCCGCGTGGTCGCAGAATCGCCGCGATGAGTTCGAGATCACGGCGGGCGGGGACGATATCAAGGCTACCCCATGAGATGCATGCTTCGGCGTCTTGCTCCGGTCGCGCTGCTGGCGACCGGGGCGTGTTTCGCCACCAGACAGGATGTGCAGTTGCTGCAGACGGAAATGCAGGGCATGCGGTCGGACGCGGCGCGCTCGGACTCGGCGCAGCGCACGCAGCTGGCACAGGTCATCCGGACGCTCGCCCTGATGAACGACTCCCTCGAGGGGATGCAGGTGCACGTCGTGCGTATCCAGGGCGACATTCGCGGCGATCTGTACGGTATTGGCCAGCAGCTCATTCAGATCCAGGAGCTCACCGGTCAGAGCCAGCGCCGCTTGCAGGAGCTGCGCGCGTCGCTCGATCAGCGCAGCCAGGATGTTGCCCAGCAGGTTGCGCCGGACTCCGGCGGCGCCGCATCGCCAGGCGCGCCGCCCGCCACGGGCGCCTCGGCCACACCGGGACCGAACCAGCTTTTCCAGCTCTCGCTCGACCAGTTGCGGCGTGGCAGTCCCGGCGCGGCGCAGACTGCGCTGCAGACGCTCCTCCGGCAGTATCCCACGGCGGACGTGGCCCCGGACGCCCAGTTCTACCTGGGCGAGGCGTACAAGGCGCAGGGCAACGCAGCGGGCGCCGATTCGGCCTACATGGTCGTCATGCAGAAGTACCCGACGTCGGCGCGGGCGTCGACGGCCCTGTACAAGCATGCGCTGTTTCTGGAACAGCAGGGTAATACCGTAGCCGCGCGTGCGGCGCTGAACGAGCTGATTCAGAAATATCCGCGGTCCGACGAGGCCGCACTTGCGAAGGATCATCTGCGCACCATGAAGTAGGCGGCGCGCCGAGCAGCAACCGAAGGGATCAGTCATGGCGGAAACCGATCGGAACGAGATGCCGTTCCTCGATCATCTCGAGGAACTCCGCTGGCGCATCATCTGGTCCCTGGCCGCTCTGGTCGTGGCGGTGGCGGTCGCGTTTCTGCTGCTCATGAAAATGGACGTCATCGGGCTGCTCGAGCGCCCGATCGCGCCCTTCCTGAACGGGCGCAAACTGGTCTATACGCATCCGGGCGATCCCTTCTCGATCGTACTGAACGCGTCCGTGATCCTCGGCATCGTCATCGCACTGCCGGTCATGCTGTACCAGCTCTGGGCCTTCGTGTCGCCCGCGCTCTATCGGAATGAGAAGAAGGTCGTGATCCCGCTCTTCTTCTTCGCGACGGTGCTGTTCCTGTCGGGCGTGAGCCTGGCGTACTTCGTCGTGCTCCCGCTGGCGGTGCAGTGGCTGCTGAGCTTTCAGACGCAGGCGCTGGAACCCATGATCACGGCCAACGACTATTTCAGCTTCGCCACGAGCATGGCGCTGGCTTTCGGGTTGTGCTTCGAGCTGCCCATCGTCATCCTCGCGCTCGCGGCCCTTGGCCTGGTCACGCCGCAGCTGCTTAACAAGTACCGGCGTCACGCGATCGTGGTCTGCGTCATCGTTGGCGCGTTCCTCACGCCGGGCGATCTGGTGTGGACGACCATCGCGATGTCGGTACCGCTGTATCTGCTCTATGAGATGAGCGTGGGGCTTACGTATCTGGTGGTGCGCCGCCGCGAGCGGCGCGTGGCGCGCCGTGCGGCGGAGGCGGCCCAGTCGAGCGACGGGCGAGAGGTCACGGCGTGACGACGCGCGGGCTCGTGCTCGCGGCGCTTTTCGTCCCCGGCCTCGCGCTGGCGCAGATTCCCACGAACCCGCAGGGGCAGCCGCCCATCATCCCGGACTCGATCACCAATCCGCGTAACAACTTCCACCGGGACACGACGCACGCGGACACGACGAAGAAGAACCTCGTGACGTGGGCCGAGCCGGATTCCATGATGAACCTGCTCCTCAACCGGCCCGGGTACAGCGTCACGCGATACCAGGGGCAGCAGGCAACGTTCGACGCCACGCATCGCTCGCTCCTGCTGTCGGGAACGTCCGCCGTGCAACGCGATCAGACCATTCTCGTGGCGGACAGCATCTTCTACAACGACTCGGCAAAGACCATGCGCGCCGCCGCCGCGCCCGGCGATACGATCGTGCTGCGCGATCCCGCCCAGGGCTCGGCGGATGTCATCGCGTTGGGCAGCATGGCGTACGACCTCGTGCATCATCGCGGGATCGTGACGCAGGTCAGCACGTCCACCAATCAGACCGGGCAGGTCTGGTATCTGCACGGCGGCGTGGGCGCATTCCAGGGTGACACGAGCGCGCAGGGCGCCAGTACGCAGTACGCGGAGGATGCGTCCATCACGAGCTGCGACCTTCCCAATCCGCACTATCACTTCCAGGCGAAGGAGATCAAGGTCATCTCGAAGCACATCATGGTCGCACGGCCCGCGGTGCTCTACATCGCCGACATTCCCGTGATGTGGCTGCCGTTCATCTTCCAGGACATGCGCTCCGGCCGCCGCAGCGGAATCATTCCGCCGCGGTTCGGGCTCAGTGACATCGTGCGCACGTCGCCGAACTTCCATCGCGAGCTGGACAACCTGGGGTACTATTTCAATCTGGGCGACTACATGGATGCCACGGTGTCGCTGGATTGGCGCAGCGGGACCGGTACCGCGCAGGGTGACGTGGGCTGGACACGCTACAACGGCGAGTGGCGCTATCGCTGGCTGGATCGGTTCATGGCGGGCGGTGTGCGCGCCTCGTACTCCACGTTCAGCAGCGGTGAGCGGAGCCTGGGACTGTCGTGGAGCCATCAGCAGCAGTTCTCCCAGACGAGCACGCTCAACGCCAACATCAACTACTCGAGCAACACCACCGCCATTCGCCAGCAGGCGTATACGGTGGCGCAGGCGCTCGCCAGCATCGCATCGGCCGTGAATTACCAGCAGCAGATGGGACCACTGAGCTTCAGCCTGGGCGGCACCCGCACGCAGCACACGGGTCGCGATGAGATCGATCAGAGTTTCCCGAACTTCAGCATGACCAGCAAGCCGCTGAACGTCACCCCGTGGCTGCTCTGGACGCCGCAGCTGTCCGTGAACAATACGCAGAATCTGCACATGGACGGCGCACCGTTCCGCTTCGTGCCCGTGGATACGGGCCCTGGCTTCGACAGCGTGCAGGTGAATGCGAACCAGCGCAACACCACGCTCAACTTCCAGACGCCGCTGCGCATCCTGGGATTCAACTGGCAGAACAGTTTCACGATCAACGATCGTGAGAACGACTTCCCGCAGACGTTTGATATCCGCGACTTCGACACGGGAGCGCTGCTCGGGCATCGCGTGTATGCGAAGTCGTACCTCACCGCGGTGGACTGGCAGACGGGGATCAGCTTGCCGGCGCTGCTCCAGGGTTCACTCAAGCTCAGCCCGTTCATCTCGATCGTGAACGCGGATCCCACCGGCTCCTTCTGGGTTCGCAGCCAGTTGAGCGGCGGCCAGTTCGTACATCAGTCCAAGACGCTGCAGTATGGCGTGACCGCATCGCCGACGCTCTTTGGGTTCTTCCCCGGATTTGGGCCGTTCACGCGCATTCGTCATTCCATTCAGCCACAGATTTCCTTCGGATACTCGCCGGCGGCCAGTGTGAGCGATGAGTTCCTCAAGGCGCAGAACCGTACGCGCTCGGGGTATCTGGGCGGCATCTCGCGCAGCTCGGTCTCCCTGACGCTCAACCAGACGATCGAGGGAAAGCTGAAGAGCAAGAGCGACACGAACCCCGACGCGGGAGACAAGATCAAGCTGCTGTCGCTCGCGTTCAGCCCCATCACCTACGATTTCGAGCGGGCGAAGCAGACGCACGGCAGCGGGCTCACCTCCACCTCATTCAGCTACCGGGTGGGATCGGACCTGCTGCCGGGGTTCGACCTGAGCGTGGACTATTCGCTGTACCAGGGCGACGTGCAGAGCGACACGGCCAAGCTCAAACCCTTCCGGACCGGCATCACGGCCTCGTTCACGCTCGGGAAGAAAAACAATCCGTTCACCACGATCGCGCGCATCTTCGGCGGTGCGCCCGAATCCACGACCGTCGCACCCAATCCGTCGCCGCAGTACGGCGAGGGCATCAACCAGCAGCCCAACATCGCTGGCCCGGGGGGCGCGGCCTATCCCTATCCGACTGGCATTCCCACCGGCGCAGGCTGGAACACCACGATCAGCTTCTCCGCCCAGCGGAGCAGGCCGGTGATCGGCGCTCGCGTCTTCGACCCGCGCACGGTGTGCGAACCCTATCTCGACGATGCGATTCGCTACCAGGCGTGCGTGAACGCCCAGTCGCCTGTCGACACGCTGCAGCAGACGATCGCGGGCGGCCAGAGCTTCATCACGCCTGCACAGGCGACGCTTCGCGCGAGTACCTCGCTGTCGCTCACGCCGAACTGGGCGATGTCCTGGACGACGGGTTACGATTTCGAACGGCACGAATTCTCGGACCAGAACGTGTCGCTCCAGCGTGACATGCACGACTGGCGCGCGCTCTTCGGCTTCACGCGAGCGCCCAATGGCAACTTCGCGTTCAACTTCTTCATCGCGCTCAAGGCCGAACCGGATCTGAAGTTCGACTACAACCGCAATACGGCCCGCCCGGTCACGAGCGCGCCCTGAGGCGAAGTGTCGCCCCACGGGTCGGAGTTCTGTCCACGACGGGAGACATTAGTTCCGGATCACCTTCTCCAAGTCGTTGATTAAATGGATACTATGGCCGGGCACCTCATGGCGTACATCATGCCTTGGTTGTCTGGCGTCCCCAGCAAATGGAGTCTCGGCATGCGTCGCGCCGCAGTGATCGTCGGACTGGCTGCCGCTCTGGCGGCGTGTTCGAACGACAACAACGTCATCACCGGGCCGAACAATCTGACCCCTCCCGCCAACCTGACCTACCAGCTCGAGCCGAGCGGCGATCCCACGACGCCAGAGGGAATTCTGTTGCGGTGGGATCCCACCACCGACAATAGCGTGACGAACTACGTGGTGTATTCCAGGTCGAGCAGCAACGCCGCATGGACCAGTCGCGCCGCGACGACCTCGGCGTCGTTCGAGGATCGCGGCACGCCGGACTTGCAGTACGAGGTCACGGCGCAGGCCCAGGATGGCAGTGAGAGTCAGCCATCGAACGTGGTGACCGTGGATGCCTCGAATCAGCTCAGTCCGCCATCGCAGCTCGTGTCGTTCGCGCTCAATCAGGCGGTGCAGCTCTCGTGGTCAACGGACGCCAGACTTGCCGCGCCATCGCTGTTCGCCTACTACCGCGTGTACTCCACCGCCTACGATCTCGACAACAATCTGTGTTCCGCAGACTGGGTGCTCGAAGGGACGACTGTCTCGGAAGACTTCATTGTATCGGGCATCCCGAATGGTGTGCCGCGCTGTTTCACGGTGAGCACGATCAGTGTCGACGGTCATGAGAGCGACTGGGCCACTCCAGTGGCGGCGACGCCTCGCGTGGATTCGCAAAACGAGCTCGTATTCGCCACGCAGGACCATGCCGACAGCAGCGGCTTCGCGTTCCTGCTGGCATCGAGTGGACAATTTGGCGCCGTCCTGCCAGGAAGCCGCACGGACATCGACTTCCGCATTGACCGGCATGCCGACGGCACGATGTGGATGACGCCGGTGCTCACCGGGTCGGTCGTCACCTCGTTCGACGATCAGCCCATTGCGGATCTGACGTCC